>CAYSZA010000187.1:0-4400 GCA_964435275.1 uncultured Methanosarcinales archaeon
AACTGATGAATACTTTTTATTGCCCTATTTTCTCAACCTCTGGGTTATATACTCTACTCTGAACTTATGATTTGTCTCTTTTTACTATCAATACTCAGGTTCTTTCTTGTGGCCAGCTACTAAAACGTTAATCGGGATGTCTGAATGTTATCTATGTACTCATATAAAATTCTCTTATACAGGGTCAACAACTTTTAATATGACAAGCTTCTAAAGCTAGAGTCGGTGGGGTAAATAATGCATTTTCGATATGAAGATGCCTCTTTGAGATCACGTCGGATAGTGTATGCTATGCAGGGCATTTTCGAACATAAAGTGCCTGTTTGAGATATCGTTGGATTTATAGGGTACGTATTCAGAGCGTTTTCTAAAATGAAATGCTTTGAGAAAATACCAGATAGAATACATTATGAGTGGGGTTTTGATAAGAATGAAATTAAAGAGTTTAAAAGAAGTAGTAAGAATCGTAAAAGGAAAAAGAATTTTACATTCGGAAAAGCTTATAGATATGGCTCACTGGCTCCATAACCTGGAGTTTTTGGTCGTCAGACTGATGATGTTTGCCATAGGTGTTCACCACCTCTACGTGTACACCCTGAAAACTGTGTTCTGAGTTTGAGATCTTAACTCAGCTATATAGGTAGGCTAATTCCTCTCGGACAAGAAAAACTGCTTGCCACCATAAAAACGGTTTCCGGGTCAAAACTGGGGAGACCCCGGGGGAGGTGGCAGTGACTAACCAAAATTAGGAGGAAGGTTGCCAGTAGCTAAACGATCGGGACCCATGCAACTCAACAAAGAGACCGCAAACCTGAAGCCCAGATCGTACAAGTGCAGCAGTTTCCCGAAGCTTGGGTTATTATGCTTTGCTCCTTAGTTGCATAAGATGTATCCTGAAAGAAAGAGGAGCGTTATTAATCCTCTAGCTATATTCAAACACCTGATGAACTTACTCAGTGCCCTTATTTGATACCTCACCGGTTTCAAGTGTCATCGGGTTAAAGAATGCTTTCAGGTCATAAATAACCCTTTAAAATATTATCTCTGGATTAATAACACTCCTCTGAACTAATAATCTGGTTTGGGGGTAACTAAGACAATAATTCCCTCTCCAGAAAAGATCTTAAAGGGACTTTCCTCAATAGAAAATGGGGCTCAACAAATACCAGAAAGTAACCCTTAAATTAACTTTACTTTTTATGGTGTTCATCCTTTATTTTTACCATCTTATTTTTAGCCTTTTCTGAAGCTATTTATCAAGTACGTAAGACATATATAATATAATGGAACTATTAGACTGTAGCTGCTGTGATAGCCAAAAAGGGGAAACCTACATTTTCAGAATGAGGGACATGGGTCAGTGAACCGAAGGTTATCCAGGATTGTAAGTAGAAATGACAAAGTCCTTAGCTATGAGTTTATGTTATCATTAGCGGATTCAAAACTTCATAGAGAGATCAGGTTTTTTCCCTTGGTGAAGTTGTTTTCCTTTGGATCTAAGAATGATAATCTGTCACTCTTAAACTAAGGCTATCGAGCTCATATTTGTATAAATTGAAAATTTAAAGGAGATTCTCGAATTATGAGTGAGCTAATCGTTTTTGCATTTCCGAACGAGAAAGGTGCATCTGAGATGGATGAAGCCATTCATCGGCTTAAAAAAGAGCAACTAATCACCCTCGACGATGCAGCAGTCGTTGTCCGCAACCATGATGGCAAGGTCAAAGTAAAGCAGGCTGTAAACCTTGTGGGTACAGGTACTCTAGGTGGAGCATTCTGGGGTATGTTAATCGGACTGCTTTTCTGGATGCCCTGGCTCGGAATGGCAATCGGTGCCATCACAGGTGCAATTTCAGGTAAATTGTCAGATTACGGAATAAACGATGACTTCATTCATGAAGTTGCTCAAACCATAGAGCCAGGGGGATCTGCTCTCTTTCTGTTGATTTCAAAATGGACTGAGGACAAGGTTCTTGATGAATTAACTAAATTTAATCCTAAAGTTGTGCGCACTTCCCTTTCAAAAGAAGAAGAACACAAACTTAAAGCTGCCTTTGGCGCCGGAGAGTAATTAAGAATCTGTAACCAAATGGGCAGCCTGGAATAAAATTTTCTCATATCTTAGTAAAATTCTCTGTGGGAATTAATTGCTGAAATTACAAGTAAAACAGTATCTCTCAAATTCGACCAAATAAGCTGAATATACTTGCTTTATCAGATTTAGAGCCTATCCGAAAAGTAATTACCTGCTATACCTTTACAATATGCAAAAACGGAACTGATACTCTGATACTGTAGACATATTGTGACTTTTCAACATGCGTTACTGACTTTTCGGATGGCTCTAATCAAAAAATTCCCACTGTATATTTTCTTCCAGTATTTGTCTAGTTCTTTACTTTTTCTTCAGATTGGAATTACTGTCCTTCCGTAAGCGTCGTTGAGCACTATTCCAAGGGCTGTATAAAGGGCTGAAAGGCCCATGATGAGGCCAACATAGCCGGCTATGACGAGCAGACCGGTATTTCCCGTGGCGTTTACGACAGCCAGAAGTATGAATAACAGGAATAGTGTCACAAAGATGAACATTATCGCTTTACTGCCTAGCTTTAGTGTTGCTATAAGCATTACGAAAGTGTACACTCCCCAGAGGAAAAGGTAGGCTGCAGTAGATATCGGATTTGGGGCTTCAATCAGGCCCGCTGCCGGCAGAAGAAGAAGGCCTGCAAGGGAGAACCAGAAAAGTCCGAACGCACAAAATGCTGTGCCTCCAAAAACGCTCCCCTTTTTCCAGGCCATAAGGCCTGCGAATACCTGGGCAAAGCCCCCAAGGAATATTGCCATGGAAACGATCATCGAGTCCACAGGGTAAATACCTATATAACTCAGACTCAGGAGAACTGCTGACAGGCCGAGGCCAGTAAATCCCAGAGGTGTAGGGTTTGCAGTCAGATCTTTTACATGCACATCTGTTACTATTTCCTGTGTTTCTGCCATTAAACCACTCCCTGAATTTCAAATTAATTTTTATTGTTTCTAATTAATTTTTATAGTTTCTATTTTCACTTTAGTTCATGATCCTTGTTTATTCTACTCTAGTTTTAAGGTTAATTCCGAATGCAATTGCTAATTTAGCAGCGATTAATTCATTTTTAATATAACAATTATCAATATCATTTAAGGTTTGAAAAGACCTTCTCACGAAGTTCTCTGAATATTTCACAAATAATATGAAGACAAGAAAACTCGGGACAGTACCTGCAGCTACTTTTTGTGTGTCGAAGCCTTTCGGTTTACTTCCACCTCCTGAAACAGATTTTTACTAGTGGATTATATTGCTTCATATATATTATTGTTTTTTATATAATATTTGAATTGAATTATTTCTTCTGGATTTCTATTCCGTGTGGTGTTTCCATTAATTTTAAATTATCCGACAACTTATGGGAAAGCTAATGGTCCCAAAAATTCTTGTTACCAATGATGATGGTGTTTATTCCACAGGTTTGAAAGCCGCTTTTGACAGTGTTTCGGACCTGGGGGAAGTTACGATTTCGGCTCCTGCTGTCCAGCAGAGTGGAGTCGGACGTTCGATTTCTATCTTTGAGCCTCTCCGAATCACGAGAACAAATGCTGGAGGCATACCCGCTTATTCTGTAGGAGGAACTCCTACGGATGCCGTAATTTTAGGCATTTTCACAATCCTCAAGGAAATGCCTGACCTGGTACTATCCGGTTTCAATATTGGGGAGAACATAAGTACGGATACTATCACTACCTCAGGGACCATTGGAGGAGCCCTTGAAGCTGCAAGCTACGGCGTGCCTGCAATTGCCGCTTCCATGCAGGTGCTTGATGAAGGTCAGAAATTCGATGATCCCAGGGACTATCATAGAGAGCGTTTCGAAGTCGGGATAAAAGTAGTAAACAGAGTTGCTCGAAATGTCCTCAGGCACGGCATGCCGGAAAACGTGGATCTCCTGAATATCAATATTCCTTACCACGCTGAAGAGGACACTCCTGTAGAGATCACCCGTCTTGCAAGAAAAGTCTTTAAAACGGATGTCGAGGAAAGGCATGACCCCAGGGGCAGGCCTTATTACTGGATTGCAGGCGACCTGATCCGGGAAGAAGAAGAAGGTACCGACGTGCACGCAATCATGCAGAAGGGACACGTCTCGATAACCCCGATTTCTCTGGACTCAACTGCCAGGATAGAGTTCTCGGAAATCGAAAAATACCTCTAAATATTTCAAGATCTCGCTGGATTGCAAATTGCCGGGAAAGGTAAAGCTATCGAGAATTGTAAAATTACTGGATATTGCAAAGTTGCTCAAAGTTTAAACTTAACTTAAGTTTCAAAACTATGAGAACTCCAAATTACTGGTTCTAAAACTACT
>CAYSZA010000187.1:4500-6069 GCA_964435275.1 uncultured Methanosarcinales archaeon
AGATTCCAATAAAAGAAGAGATTCCAATAAAAGAAGAGATTCCAATAAAAGAAAAGATTCCTATAAAAGAAGAGATTCCAATAAAAAAAGAGATTTCGATACTGGAGAAGTGCTGACTCTCTTCTTTGCCCGAAAAAGTCCTTTCTTTTATTCTTTCACTTCATCTTTCTCGATATGAATGGAGATTTCCTTCCATCCACTATCAATAGTATGCAGTGTTTCCACCATCGCTTTAATAACGTTTATTACAATTTTCTGGACAAAATCATTCATCGGGATTTTTCTTCCGTCTACTGAAAGTTCAATCTTCACTTTTTCCCTCCTTATTGTTGTATCAACTTTTGGACTCATTTTTTCTTTTAACTCTGTGTTTTCTCTTTAACTTTTCTCCGTTGTTCAAGAACACTTACAGGAGCGCAGTACGGTTTCCTTCGGCTTACCGCAAGCTTGAGCAACTCTTCGATCTCTTCGGAGCTTTTTGCCTCCCTGACATCCACAAGGTTGTCGTTTACCAGCAGGCAGGGCTTGAATTTCCCGTCTGCTGTGATCCTGAGCCTGCTGCAGTGAGCACAGAACTCCGAGTTGTCCATAGGACGAACGAACTCAACTTCCACTCCGTCGATAATGTATTTTTTTCGGTGATGCAGGTGCCGTACTCTGATTTCACTCGCTCTCTCAGCCAGCTTTTTCTCGAAAGCTTTCGAATCTATCATGTACTTTGAAAGCCTGGGGTCAATGTCCATAAGCTCTATGAGTTGCAGGATAACCAGTCCTTTATAAGGCCGGATAAAGTCCATCATAGAATCGATTTCATTGTCGTTTACACCTCTCAGGAGTACCATATTCAGCTTCACAGGAGTCAGCCCAGCCTCAACTGCACTATCAATACCCCTGATGACCTTTTCAAGCGATCCAGGGGGTGCTCCGGTAATCGCTTCATATTTTTCAGGAACAAGGGAGTCCAGGCTTATATTTACCCTGTCAAGGCCCGCGGCTTTTAGAGCTTTTGCTCGTTTTTCAAGCAGGATGCCGTTTGTGGTTGCAGATATTTCTTTTAATGGAGGAAGGCAGGCAAGGATTTCCTCGAAATCCTTTCGGAAAAGCGGTTCGCCTCCGGAGAATTTTACTTTATTGATCCCGAATTTTGCAGCTTGCCTAACAATCCCGCAGATTAATTCAGGTTTCATTTCGTTTCCTACCGGGCCGCAGCTGCAGCAGTCTGCACCTTCGTTATGGCAGTACATACACGAAAGGTTACACCTATCAGTTATGGAAATCCGAAGCCCTGTAACCCTCCGCCCGTAAGGGTCCGCAAGAATTCTTTTCGAATCTTCTTCCGTATCTCCAGGAGTTTTTCCTAGTTTTCTCTGCTTCATAGCTGGTTAAATTCCCCTGTAAATGTTTGACATGCGACTCTTTATTAACTGGCATTTCGAAACTGGTTTTTTAAGTCATTCTTCAGGACAGGAATCTCATCCTGGAAACGGTCTGTCCATATTAACCCCGCCGTCAAATGAATTGGCACTTCTGAGAAAGGAACTTGAACATATTACCGGTTTCAGTTGAACG
>CAYSZA010000188.1:0-6065 GCA_964435275.1 uncultured Methanosarcinales archaeon
AATAACTCAAGCTGGAAATAACTCAAGCTGGAAATAACTCAAGCTGGATATCGGCTTGCCGCTATCAGGTTAAAACCTGGCTGATAAGCAAGTCAACTCATTATAATGCTCTCGCTGGAATAGATCCAGCTGAGCGGACTATTCACATGGATTTATCGAAGGTGAAGTCTCCCGAGGTAAAGGAGAGACGAAAGATGACGGAAACGAAAAAAGAAGAGATTACAAAGTACATTGTAATCAGTTCGGATAAAGTGCTGCCTTCAGATGCAGCTATGAAGATCTACGAGTCAGAGTTTCCAGTTACGGTAAAGGAGACATGTTTTGGACTTATCGTATCAGGAGCTAAAGACGATGTCCAGACTGTCGTCGATAGCATCCGGCAGCTGGATAAAAATCATATTTTTGTAAAGGATAGGGGTTTCCCTCCAGGCGATGAGAGACGTTGCCGCGCAAGCAGGGGTGGAGGTCCACGGCCTGGATTCCATTTTTTGAGGGAAGAAGTGGAGATGCTTCCTGCCATAGGAGCTGCACTTGATGAATTGGAAGCAAAGCAACGTATAAAAGAAAAATGCAAAACGAAATGCAGGCTTAAAACTTCGGATCTGGAAAAAGTTATTGAAGAGGAGCTTGCGAGGTGAGTTTTTTGGCAAAGGTTTTCATCTACCCGTTAAATAGTCTTATTCTGGCTGACCTGGTTGAACGCTTCGGGCACAAACCCCTTACAATGATGAGCCAAATTCGAGAAAAAGTCACAAGTATCAGCCTGGATTCCCCTCCTGTAAATATTACTCCCGAAGATCCTAAAATAGGTCTTAAATACGCTGCAATTGAAGTGCCGGCCGGAGTAAGAGGAAGGATGGCGCTTATAGGCCCCCTTATAGAACAGACAGAAGCTGCAATTATAGTTGAAAATCCACCTACGGATTTTGGCTGTGTGGGCTGTAACCGCACAAATGAGCTGACTAAGTATCTGATCCGCTTAAAAGGTGTTCCTGTACTTGAGGTAAAATACCCTGAGTCTGACGAGGAGGCACGCGATTTCGTGAATGAAATCGCAGAGTTTCTGGAGTCACTACCAAAAGAAAAGCCCGAAGAAGAGGGAAAAAAGAAAGAGAGCGAATCAGTAGAAAAGGAGGACAGGGAATGAACGCTGGAGAGTCTGGACTTGTCAAGATTGCACTGGTGTCCTGTGGCTCTGAGTATTCCGGGGTACAGCCAGAATTTGAAGAGGCAGCAGCCAAAGTGAATGCAAAATTTGTTTTCCCTGAAATTGATGTTGCATCCATAGATACTATAGGCAAAGATTTCGGGCTTGAGGTTGCAAGTGGGGACCTGAGACTTATGATGGCCAGGGCAAAGGCTGTTGTTGAGGGCACAACCAATGTAGATGGAGTTTTTATTACAACCTGCTTCCGCTGTGCCGAAGGAGCTATTGTACGAAATGAGGTTAGAAGATATATCCATAAGCACTCCAGGATTCCGGTAATCAGTTATTCATTTACCGAAAGTACCACTGCAGGTACCCTGCTTACTCGTCTGGAAGCCCTGACAACGATTGTCAGACGTAGACACCTTCTTACAAGGGAGGTTCAGACAGGACTGACTGCAGGAATAGACTCAGGATCAACGACTACTAAAGCCGTGGTAATGAGGGACAATAAAATAATAGGAAAGGGATGGGTGCCCACAACAAAAGTCCTTGAAAGTGCTGAAGAGGCATACTCTATGGCTCTGAAAGAGGCCGGGGTCTCAAGGGAAGAAATCCAGGCTCTGGGTACTACCGGATACGGGCGCTTCCTTATAGGGAACCATTTAAAAGCCCAGCTTATTCAGGAAGAAATAACCGTCAATTCAAAAGGAGCGGTTTATCTTGCGAACAGGCAGAAGGGTCCTGCAACCGTTATTGATATAGGTGGTATGGACAACAAGGCAATCTCGGTTCAGGACGGAATTCCCGGAATGTTTACAATGGGAGGGATCTGCGCCGGAGCTTCAGGACGTTTCTTTGAGATGATCTCAAAACGCCTTGGTATAGACATTACCGAACTCGGAGCCCTGGCTGTCAAAGGGATGCACGAAAAGGTGTCCATGAATAGCTATTGTATAGTTTTCGGGATCCAGTCCCTTGTAAATTCCCTTGCCAAAGGAGCTACCCCTGAAGATGTAGCGGCTGCGGCCTGTTACAGCGTGGTAGAGCAGATCTACGAGCAACAGTTGCAGGAGGTGGATGTAAAAGAGCCTCTGATTCTTGTGGGCGGATCTTCCCTGATTGAAGGGGTCCCGAAAGCCCTTGGAAGGCTTCTCAAGATCGACGTCCTCGTACCCGAAAACTCCCACCTCATAGGAGCAGTAGGAGCAGCGTTACTTGCTTCAGGCTTTGTGGAGGAGTGAGGAAAAATGGATTCGCTTGAGATCTTTGCTGTTGAGTCCGCAATTGCTTCGGAACAGGAATTTTACAGGAAAATTATCGAGGATAACCTTGCAAGTCTCAAGCTTGCCCCGGCAATAGGGAGGATAAAGGTGATACTGAGGCCTGAAGATTCCCTCTTTCAGATGGCTGTTATCCTGAGGGATGTAGGCACTATGGTTACAACAACTGATATTGCCGATGTGGAAGCAAAACCTGTTGCCGGTGAGATAATAATCTCGATCAAGAAAGAGCAGTATATTCCGGAGTTACTGGGAAAACTCTGGGAGCGCTACGGGAAAGCGAATATTAGCCAGCCGGACCGCTGGACTGTGG
The DNA here is from genome assembly GCA_964435275.1 of uncultured Methanosarcinales archaeon. Classification (GTDB taxonomy): domain Archaea; phylum Halobacteriota; class Methanosarcinia; order Methanosarcinales; family Methanosarcinaceae; genus Methanosarcina. The sequence continues at coordinate 2,744 of CAYSZA010000188.1, forward strand.
CCATAAGTACGGACAAGCCAGAGGAAGAAGCAGCTTTTCTTAAAGATATGATGGTTGCAGATCCCAGGCATAGGCTTCACGAAAACCTTGTTGATTTCGCAATTCGTGTCACTCCTGAGGGTTTCAGGGTTCGTTATCACCTCTATAAAGGTAACCAATTTATTTTTGTAGCGTCCGAGGAAGCATTAAAACGTGAATGGATAGAAGAGGCAGGGACAATGCTCGAAGAACTGATGAAAGGAGGGAAAACGTAAGATGGCTGTGCTCCGACCTTATCTTTACACAGGAGGCGTCCATAAGCATGGGCTTTTAATCGAGCTTCTGGAAGACCTTGGTGGCTACATAGTCCAGAAAGTGGTTACTGGGACCGAAGTCAACCTTATAATGCTTATTCCCGAGAAAGATGTCCCGGTAGTAAAAGAGCAGTCTGACGAACTGCTTGGGATTATGGTAGAAGCTCCTCTGACCGGAGTTGAAATAGCGGTTGTTTCTCCGACCCTTGCCTCTCATCACCTTCCGCATTCAGCCTGTGACGTAGCAGAGTACCTTCGCCACCCTGGAGCCAACACAAATATGATAGGCCTTGCAAGAGGAATGGGGCGCAGAGTATCTCTATCCATGGATTATGAAAGAAAGCTGATTAATGAACACGATATTGCAGTTTTCACATTCGGATCTTTCAGTGACTGCATTATAAACAAGAAGCCAAAACTCTTTGAGGGTATTGAAATACCGATTGTGGTTACAGGTGGGCCTGACCTGAAAACCGAGGAAGTTCCCGGAGCAGACCTGTATGTAGGAAACATTGGAAGGACTTCTCACAGGTTAAGGAAAACAGAGGAAGTAAGCGCCCTTGATAAACTCAATGAAGAGGTTGGGAAGATTGCGGATAATATTCGTAAACAGCAGGCAAAAGATCCCCTTGCAGTGCTTCCTGCCAGAGTCATGAAGGAGATTGAGAATCAGGTTCCTGAAATCCGAACCGTACTTTCGCCTGCTCCTCTTACCCTCCAGCTTAACGGGCTAAGAGTCAAGTTGCCTTATGATGAAGTCCACGAGAAGCTTGAAAAACTGGAGTTTGATGAAGGGGTCATGCTTTCCGAGCTTGCAAACATTTCGAAATCAAAAATGAAAAATTATATATTGATAAAAATCAAATCTAAGTCTGACGTTGGCTTTGCAATTTGATCCGGATTCTGTTGCGTTAAGAGTTATCAACTTTACATTTTTCTGGGTTCGTGCCCTATCACCTATCCTTTAAACTGTAAAGCCTGACCCGGAAAACGGTGACTGAACCCTTTTTTCACGTTGATCTGTGCTGGTGGTTTCGTATGGAACTTGAGGATATTGTGGAAATTTTAAAAAAGGACCCTGAGAGAGCTGTTCCTGAACTCCTTGAGGATGTCCGGAATCAGTATGGCGAAGTTCCCTATATCATGAACTTTATGAAGGATCTCCCGGAAATCTTCATTCCGAAAACACTTTATGATAACTCCATAATGAGGGAATTCAAGAACCTCGACCCGGAAACAGTGGAACTTATTTCGATAGGCGTAGCTTCTGCCCTTCGCTGCGAGCATTGCCTGAAAATGCATATTAGAATTGCAAAAAGAAGAGGGATAAAGAAAGAAAAGATATTTTACGCGATTATGATAGGAGCATCGATTTCTAATGCTGCAGTGCTTGCTGAAAGTACAAGAGCGCTTGCATCCGAATTTCCGGGGGACGGAAGTGAAGAAGACGAAGAAAAGCACTGCCGTGATCCGAATTGTGAAATTTGCGATATATCCAGGGCCACTCTTAAGTAAATAGACAGATTCAAAAATATAACTCGCTTTTTGTGAATTTAAAAATTCAATTCACCAGAATAGGCTTGATTTTGACAGAGTAATTCCCTGACCAACCTTGACCGGAAGTTACTGCCTTAGAGCAGCTTCATCAGCAATTATTCCTCAATATAGACACGCTCTTTTGCACCGAACTAATGCGAATATATGTGGGAGAATGTGGAATGTCTGACGATATAAGGGATATCCGCAGGGAATCGATATTGTTACGTCAGGTCTTCAGGGTCAATAATATTTTTTATGGAGGCCGATTTATATAAATCGAAAAAGTATGTATGTAACCATATTGTCATTTGTGCTGTTACTGATGGCACTTGTTTTACTCACTGCCTCGGCCTCATCCGAAGCAAGTCCGGAGAAGCTTCTGGATAATCCGTGGGACCATTCGCCTGTTACGGTATACATAGATGATAGCAGTGTGCCCGAACATTACAGCCCTACCTATTACACACAGGTAGAAAAGGCTATGGAATACTGGGAGAAAGGAGGAAACGGAAAACTTGAGTTCACACCTGTTTTCGAAATTGTGGATTCGAAAGACGCCGATATCCGGATAAAATGGGTTGAAAACCTGGAGAACGTGGAAGGAGCTCCTTCAGGTGTTGCTGGCTATGCAAGTCCCAGGATATCTGATGGCCGATTCTTAAGGGTGGACATTGTGCTTGAGGTTGGGAATTACCAGGGGAAAGCCTGGCGACAGTATGGAGATGCAACAATGCTCTCTATTGCAAAACATGAATTGGGGCACGCCCTGGGTCTTGGGCATAGCAGTAGCAGGCGGGACATTATGTATCCCGAGTATGAGCGAAGGGACAATGTAAACCCTCTCCTTCTGAGCAAATACGGGCCCGTGCTGCGCGTAGCAGCCATTGCAGCTCTGGCCGTTCTCCTGTACCTGGGGATAAGCTGGCAGCACAGCAGGAAAAAAAGAAAGACACTTGAAGATAAGTACTTCAAATAAAATATACCTGAAATAACCTCAGAGTAGATCCGATTAAATAGGCAGCTCCGGAGGTTCTTTATTTTCTTTAGCGAATCTTTCAAAGAATTCTTTGAAATGGTTGGGCAGAGCATTCATTTCCAGAATACTGTTAAGAGAGTTCCATGCATATTCCATATGTTCATGGCTCAGCTTCACATCAGCAATGATGTACCCGCCATCATAGATTACGGCAATGACCCTTTTTTCCGGAAGCTCAAAGGTAGCATATCCTGCAATTTCTCCAGGTGTAATTGAAATCCCGGTCTCCTCCCAGACTTCACGAACAACAGCTTCTTCAAGGGGTTCCCCACGAATCAGTTTTCCCCCTGGCAGATCCCATTTTCCCGGGTTAGTATGAGAGTTTTCCGACCGCCTGAGAAGCAGGAATTCGCCTTTTGCGTTCCGGAGAACGGCGTATACAGAAACGAGGTAAGGTTTCTCCAGATTCATACAATAATATGTGAAATTTCCCTGTCTTAAAGGCTGGCTTTTT
>CAYSZA010000189.1:0-2252 GCA_964435275.1 uncultured Methanosarcinales archaeon
GTAAGGCCAGTATTTATCCTTCCGATCCGCTTGTATCCTGCGTAATCAAAGACAAACTTTGACATGGAGATATCATCCGGGTTCTTGCTCAGGCCTGCAGTCCTGATCATTTCTCTCCAGTTTGCAGCCCACATAGGGGTCAGGAAAAAGGTGCCCACTCCCTTGCAGCTTTTCAGGACTTCAAGATAGCGGCCTCTGCCTCCAAGCACGGCGCCTATGCAATCGTCAACAATTTCTCCGTTTTCTTCCTTCAGGATGAAGACCTTGCAGCCAAGATTACTGAAGTCGTTTTCGATTTTCCCGAGTACGTTTCCGCAAAGCCCGTAAAAGAGCAGGATTCCGTCCGAATGAGGAGCCATTGCCTCTACTTTCGAATAGACCGTTCTCTTAAGGTTTTCAGGAATTGCGTGCAGGGCAAGCTCAAGCATGTATATGTTGAGGGTGAGACTTTTTTCTTCCAGTTTTTCCGGGAGCTCTTCAACAGGTAGCGTTTTGTGCGGAATCCCGGCTTCCAGCATTTTTTTCATGATACCGGAGCAATCATTGTTTTCCACGACAACTACTTTTTCAATCTCAGGGTCATTTTCGAGCAGGTGCATTATCTCATCTTCGAACATCCTGCATCCGATTATACTGATCACTGGCATTCGCAACTTCTCCTATTTTTCTTCCTGCAAATTGAGAAAACCGGGCTTTAGCAAAGCATCTGGTAACATTCTACAGTGTTTTGCAATATTCTGCAATAGTTTGCAACGATTTCGTAATCTTGTACTACTCTGTAGCCCTCAGCGGTGTTCAATATCTTTGCAGTACGTTACCTCTTTATTCTTCCTATTTTGTAATTTTCGACTTATTTTTTATATAAAAGAGTGTATTAAATTATAAATATGTTATCTTTCTTATTAAAGTATAGATCTCAGTATCAGCATATTTTGATATGCCTGGATTTTTAATATGCTTCTTTTTTGTATGACCGGGTTTTTAGTTTGTCCGAGTAAATCCTTCCCTGTTCTGCTGGTTCGTCCATTTTTAATCTCTGTCCCATTCAGATTAGAGCCTGGTAGTAACCTCTTTTCTCCAGGACTTCTACCGGGAAGGAAAAAAGTTCCGAGAGGTTGGCATCGGTCAGGATTTCCTGCTTTTTTCCGTCCATGAAGATTTTTCCGTCTTTTATAAGGATCACACGGTTGATCTCAGGAATGATATCTTCAAGGGTGTGAGTTACCAGAATAACACTTTTTCCCGAACCTGCAATTTTCCGGACACTCTCACGGAAACCGTGAAGGGCTTTGAGATCAAGGCTGTTTGCAGGCTCATCCAGAATAAGCGCTTGCGGGTCGTGCACAAGGGCTCTTCCTATAAGTACCCTTCTGGCTTCTCCTGAGGAAAGTTCGGACATCAACCTGTCTGCGAGGTGGGAAATCTCAAGAAAGGCAAGCACCTCCCATGCTCTGGCTTCCATTTCATGGGTAACTTTATGGTTATAGTAAATTCCTATGCTGCTGAAAAACCCTGAGAGTACGACATCCAGCACACTGTCCTGGCGGCAGCAGGTCTGCTGAAGATCCCCGGATACAATGCCAAGCAGTTTCCTTAACTCAAAGACGTGCCAGGTCCCCTTGCCCATGATATTCAGGACAAGCCCGTCTGCTGCTGCAAGAGGGTGAAATTCCTTTGTAAATGTCTTGATGAGGGAGGATTTACCAGAGCCATTAGGCCCGATAATTGCAACATGCTCTCCCTGTGCAATAGAGAGAGACACCGAATCAAGGATTTTTCTCCCACCCCTGACAACGGTTACATTTTTCAGTTCCAGCAGGGAAGGAGGATCGGTCCTCCCTGAAAAGTCTGTGTTTTGAGTCATTTCTATCATCTATCTTAAAATCTGGAATAAAAATCTCATTAGTGACCTGAACCCAAGATTTAGCTCACTTTTTCATGTGAGCAAACCAGTTTACAGCTCCAGATATAAGTATTTACATTTCATCTGTTCATGAGCCTATAGCCACGGAAATTCTATGAGGGATTTTTTTAAGGGCTCTCAAAGTCTGGCTAAAGAATTAGAAAACATGTCGAGAGCTCTCTTAAGAATTTTTCGAAATCGCTGAAAATAAAAAATCTTCAGATTTATTTCAATCATTGTTTGCTATTTATTAACTACTCCGATTTATTACTCTTAGTTTATTATTTTCCAATTTCAAACTCTCTATCTCTATCTAACTCTCTATCTCTATCTAACTCTCTATCTCTAT
>CAYSZA010000189.1:2352-6034 GCA_964435275.1 uncultured Methanosarcinales archaeon
AACTCTCTATCTCTATCTAACTCTCTATCTCTATCTAACTCTCTATCTCTATATATGTCTCTTTATATTCTTGTACATTTTTTATGTTCCTTTCTTCCCCCTAATGTTATTCTTTCCAGGTTATTCCGAGCTTTAAGAAGCATTCAAAAAAGATATTTAGTCAGGTTACCTCTCTTTTAGAAACCGTGGAATTTTCTACCCTTTTTAAGGCATTTTCACGCCCTAAATCTCCTTAAGGTTCTTAATAAGGATCTTTACAAAAATTATTAACCTCTATTTAAGTTTCTTGTGTTTGTTTCTTACGTTTATATAATCTTATGGCATAGTTTTGCTTCTACCGAAAAACGGGGGTATCATGGGGGGTTCTTGTTGGAAGTTTGCAATATTCGGGGTTCGTTTAGTTCCTACCTTTACGAGATACGTTTTATCATTCTTTTCTATGTAATTGGGGATTGGGCCTCTACTGTTTACGCCCTGCCCAGTGGTATGGAATATAATCCGGTTCCAGCCATGATTCTGGAAAATTACGGAATTTATCACCTTTTACTTGTTAAAATTGGGTTTATTCTCTTGCTTTTCTACGTAGCTCCCATAATAAGGGTTTCAAGGGGAAGATGGGCTCTTACAAAACATATTATAGAATCTGTCGGCATTTTTGTGACAGCAAATAATCTTATGGTTATCTGGTATGGCAATAGCCTTATACAGGCTCTTGGGCTTATCTGATTTATCAAGCCCTCCAGCCTGCTGTTTTTTTCATTTCCTTTTTACAACCTGATTTGGATTCTTTTTACGGACGATCTCAATTTTCCTTCGGCCTATTTGACTTTTCCATTCCGCTATACGGGTTCTTTTCTGACCTGCCTGACTTATTCCTTTTGCCCTTCCTGCTTTTTCCTTACCTGGTTTTTGCATAAAGGAAGCAGTCGTAATAATCTTCCCCGATTCTATGGACTTTTTTCATGATGCCTTCTTTTTCGTACCCGGATTTCCGGGCAACGCGTTCGCTTGCAAGGTTCCGGGTATCCATAACGATAACAATCCTCTGCAAATCCAGTTTCTCGAACCCGACCTTCTCAAGCTGTCTTACGGCCTCGGTTGCAATCCCTTTTCCCTGGTAGTCCCTGTCTATGAAGTACCCGATTTCTCCTATCCAGGGTCTGTGCTGGTCTATCCTGATCCCGCAAGCTCCGACAAGTCTTCCGTAATAAAGGATGGAGTAATTATGCTCAAAATTAGCCCTTCTTTTAGCTTCATTCAATTGCAGAAAGTACCTCTCTTCTTCAAGTGTTTTTATAGGAAACTCGATGAACTCAAGGTTTGTATGTGCAATTATCTCAAAAAAACGTTCGGCATCAAAGAGTTCCTGAGGGCGGATTTTTACTTTGGGCATAAACAGAGATTAATTTTCCCCTATGAAAAATGTTTTCAGACCCGGTTTCTGCTTCTCTCCTCTTTTCTACTTTTCAACGGGTACTCAGGAAATAAATTGTGCGATATATAAACATATAAGTACCACTCTAATTTAATATGGAACCGTGGAACCCAATATTATATCAAGGATAAGAGAGGAGCTGGTACTGAGTGTGGATGAGAAAACAGAAGCCAGTTATTCTCGCTTTTTTAAGGAAGAAGTCCGATGTTACGGGGTAAAGTCTGCGCTTGTGGGAAGAATTGCGAAAAACTATTATAACGAAATAAAGTCCGAAAACAAGAAAGTAATTTTTGCCCTGTGCGAAGAACTCTTTAAGTCCGATTACTGCGAGGAAGCCTTTATTGCAGCCGAGTGGGCCTACCAGATAAGGACAGATTACTCTGAGGACGATTTTTTCACCTTCGAGCACTGGATTGAAAACTACATCAACAACTGGGCGAAGTGCGACACCCTCTGCAACCATGCAGTAGGCTCTTTTATAGAGAAATTTCCGGGGTACGTTGAAAACCTCAAGTCATGGGCCATGTCGGACAACAGGTGGGTCAGGCGGGCGGCCGCAGTAACCCTGATCCTGCCTGCCCGGAAAGGCAACTTCCTGAACGATATTTTTGAAATCTCCGCCCTCCTGCTCAAAGACAGGGAAGACCTGGTCCAGAAAGGCTACGGCTGGATGCTTAAAGAAGCCAGCAAAGCCCACCAGCAGGAAGTCTTCGAATATGTCATGAAAAACAAAAAAGAGATGCCCAGAACCGCCCTCAGATACGCAATCGAGAAAATGCCGCAGGACCTGAGAGCCAGAGCTATGGAAAAATAAGACAGTTAGAAAAGATGATAAGAAAAAACAGTAAGAAAGAATAGTAAGAAAAAACAGTAAGAAAGAATAGTAAGAAAAAACAGTAAGAAAGAATGGTAAGAAAATATAGTAAGAAACGGGTAGTAAGAATTAAGAAGTGTAAGAAAAACGGAGAAATGAAAAAATATTAAAAGAGTGATAGAAAGTGCGAGATTGTAGGGAGTAAGGAGTTTCCGACACAGTACCCCCATACTGTATCTTTATTCCTTACTCCCGGATGTTCCCTTTTATTCCTGTATCTTTTGCCTGCAACTGAATTTTGCAGGAACTTTACTTTCATCTACGCATTTTTGTCTTGGTTACAAGTAACAGGATCTCTTCACAAGTATTTTTTTCTATTTACCCAGCTATAATACGAATTTAGCATTTATAAAGCTTTTAATAACAACGTTCTCTCATGCATGGTTTTTTAAGAGCCCTTTTCTGCGCTGCAGGATGTTCAACATTATAAATTTTTATTTATTGTGATAAAATGTGAACTATGGAGATACGAGTAGGAGAACAGGCTATTGAGAGTTTTATCTGGCCAACAAAGGTATTCACTGATCGATCTCAACAAATTAAGCTAAACACATGGAAAACACGGAAGATATGGGAAAAAGGAATACGGGATTAGCTTTTTATGCTTTCTGGAGCTCCTATTGTTGTAGAGACTGGAGTGTGTTTACAAGTCCATATATAGACCTGGAACAAAATAAGTAAAACCTTAAATTCGAATTTGAAATGCGCCATTGTCCCGTTTTTATATCCTGTTTTCGAAATCAAATAGAGGCGATTCCGTTACAAGATTCGCGAGCAAGATCCGTTAAAACAAGGATTAAAACACCTGACTCTGAACTCCACACAGTTTACCGAGCTTACATTCGTGAGCAAGATCCATTAAAACAAGGAACCATCACATGCAACATTAATAAATAATGATAAACAGTATTCATATGGTGATATTATAAAAGTTAAATACGCTACCATCATAGTTGAGGATATGGATGAGTCAATTAAATTTTACACAGAAGTTATGGGACTTGAAATAGATAGCCAACATAATCCCCTACCTGGAGTAACAATCACATTATTGAAAGGGGAAGGGGATGCTATGATAGAGCTCATAAAAAATACAGAAAATGAAACTGGCCTGTTTTCAGTGGGAATGGACGTTGAAGACATAAACACCACAGTGAAAGAACTCAAATCTAAAGGTGCCAAAATCACCATGGAACCCATACCAATAACAGTTGGGACCCTTGCCTTCTTAGAAGACCCAAATGGAGTCAAAATAGCGCTAATTCAACACCATTAATCCCTTTTTTTCAATTCATTGCGATCTTATTGGTAGTGTATAATAATCTTCTGCAAATTCGCTTTAATGGCATTCTTAAAAACGATTCGTGAGCAAG
>CAYSZA010000190.1:0-1142 GCA_964435275.1 uncultured Methanosarcinales archaeon
TCTCTTGAACCAAAAAACAGGAAAGGAAGGGCCCTCGTTGCAAAGGTCGCAAGCGCTATAATTGCAATGGTTATGAGCATGTGAAGGGTATCCTGCATCAGTTTTCCTCCTTTCTTTTACCATCGGCAGGCTTTGTGGATGAATTAATAGGCCTGATTTCGTTCTTTGTTTGTGAATTTCTTTGCGTGCTCTGCATTATCTGTGCTCGCTGTATTTTCTTCATTGACTTTTCCCTGCCCATCAGGATTAAGGTTCCAAAGATAATTGAGGCAAGCAACATATTGTCAGGGCTGAAAAGTAGAAGGGAAAGAGCTCCGGCGCACACTGCGGCCAGGAAGGGAAAACCTGCTTCGGAATTGAAATATTGCTCTATTGTCAGTACCACAAAAAGTGCAGTTAACACAAAGCTCATGCCCTCAAGGTTAAACTTAAGCATGGAACCAAGCACAGCCCCAAGCACGGAGCCTGAGATCCAGTATAGATGGTCAAGGGCTGCAATATAAAAGTAAAACCTCGACTTCGAGCTGCTCTCCGGAACATGGGCTGTGGTCAGGAGAGCGTAGGTCTCGTCGGTTAATGCGAAGATCAGGTAAGGTTTGACCCTTCCAACCCCAGAAAATTTCTCTAGCAGGGACAATCCGTAAAAAGCGTGTCTGAGATTCAGGAGCAGTGTAGCAACAGCGAACTCAGTCAGTCCTGCCCCGGCAGCGAGTAAAGCTACTGCCAGAAACTGGCCTGAGCCTGCATAGACAAAAAGACTCATCAGGAAAGCGTAGATCCAGTGGTAGCCTGCACCGTTAAGCAGGAATCCGAAAGCCATTCCGAGAGGGATGTACCCAAGAAGCACAGGGATTGTGGTCTCGAAAGCGCTGACAAAAAGCTCTTTATTTTGCTCGCCTTCTTCCCTTCTGTCCTCCCTGTATCTGGCCATGCTATCTCTCTTTCAATTCTCTTACAATGCTCGTTTTCCACTATATTTTCTTTTTATTACCCTTTTGCGTAATTTCTTTTGAAAATGAAAAACAGAAATTATATTTATAATATTTAAAGATAGTCAGTAGGTATACTGATTCTATAGTTGCATCCTGTTTTTACTTTCCTCACTTTATTTTCTGCATTATTTTCTGCATTATTTTCTGCAT
>CAYSZA010000190.1:1242-6006 GCA_964435275.1 uncultured Methanosarcinales archaeon
TTATTTTCTGCATTATTTTCTGCATTATTTTCTGCATCATCTATCCTGCGTCTGGCAACAGTTGGTATCCTTGCGGTGTTTGACTACTCTTACAGTTTCTAGCCGTCCACGCCTGCTTCGTCTGCCATATTGATATATAAATGGCATTATATTTATCCGTATGAGAGTTATCAGGAAATTGAATACTTTTATTTTGTTAGTTTTGATACTCCTTATTGCGTATATTCGGTACCTGACTGACTTTTATATCTTCGAGGATCGGTCTCTACTGGATTCTTTTCTTATCTCTCTAATTGTAATTCTTTTAGCCCAGATAATAAACTCTATTGCCGGAAATCTTATTACGAGAAGGGTTTCAACTGCCAGGGATAGGTACACTCTGAGGAAAACGGTATCTATCCTCGCCACAGTGCTTGCCTTTGCCTCCCTTTTTGCGATCTGGATTGAGAGAACAAGCACCCTGTTTATTGCCTATGGAATTTTCAGTGCCGGAGTTGCAATTGCACTTCAGGATGTTCTGAGGAATATAGCCGGAGGAATTCTCCTGATTCTAACTCGGCCCTTTAAAGCCGGGGACAGGATTCAGGTGGAAGACAGTGTGGGTGATGTGCTGGATATAGGCACTATGAGCACGACAGTTATGGAAATCCGGGAATGGGTAGACGCTGATCAGTACACTGGCCGAATTCTCACTATCCCTAACAGTTTTGCGCTTAACAAAACAATAAAGAACTACACGAGGGACTACTCCTTTATCTGGGACGAAGCAAAGATTCTGTTGATTTACGGCAGCAACTGGAGAAAAGCCGAGGAAATAGCCCTCAAAGCCGCAGGCCCTATCGTAGGGGAGTTTGAAGACCTGGCACGAGAAGAACTGACGCACATGGGACAGCAATATTTCTTCCCTACCTACGAGGTGCAGAGAAGAATTTTTATGAAAATGCAGGAAAACTGGATCGAAATGCGATTAAGATATGTGGTTGAGCCCAGGAAAAGACGGGCAATTAACCATCTTTTGATTTCAAGCATCCTCGAAGCTTTCGAGAAAGAAGAGGATATCCTGGTAGGAACCGCAACAAGTATCGATCTTATGAATCATCAGGATAAAGGGTAATGAGCTATACTGTAATAAATGGTTCTTTACCTTCCCTTGATATTAAATCAGATATTGATGCCTGTAAAATCTATTTATCTTAATAGCAGATATTCTATAAGGGTTATCTGATTACTCTATACGGGTGGCTGATTACTCTATATGGGTTATCTGATCACTTTATAAGAGTTAGCCAATTGTAAGGAAAGAATTAGCGAGATGCATCCCATTTAATTGGTATCGTCAACTTACTCGTTTTGAGGAGACTAAAGCTGTGGGCGTGTTCTTCAATAGCTGGACTGATCTTGGAAGGGTTTTAGTCCTTGGAATACTGGGATATATCGCACTTGTTATTTTATTAAGGGTGTCCGGGAACCGTACACTTTCGAAACTTAACGCGTTTGATTTCGTAGTTACGATTGCACTTGGGTCTACTTTCGGATCATTTATTCTGAATAAAAGCATTTCACTCGCAGACGGAGTGATGGGCTTTGCAGTCCTTATAGGCATGCAGTATGTAGTTACCTGGTTAACCGTAAGGTCAAAATCTATAAGAAAGATAATAAAAAGTGAGCCGTCCCTTGTGTATTATAATGGAGAATACCTTCACGATTCCATGAAGCGCTCAAGAGTGGTTGAAGCTGAAATTGAGCAGTCTGCACGAAATCAGGGATATGCCAACCTTGAAAAGGTGGAGGCTGTCGTCCTTGAGACCGATGGAAGCTTCTCAATTATAAGCAAGCCCGAAAAAGAAGGGAAGAAGATTGATATTGCCGGGCTGAATGTTTAAAGTTCCGATTTCTTCCGGGAACTTGTACCAGATTCGGCATCACCCTGGGATCTTTTACCTGACCTGGCATTTCTCAGAGTTGCGTTTCTTAATTCAGGCTCTTCCCCAATTTGAGGAATGTTCAGGATATGAAGTTGCGGAGTTTTTATGCCTTTATTCTTGAATTCAATCCAGGCTCTTGTATGCACATCGGACTCAAACTCAAATTCATCTCTAAGGTCGTTAACATAAGCTTTAGCTCTCAGTCTGGTATAAAAGGGAAGAGCTTTATGCAGCACTGTAACAGGATTTTTCTCAGATATATATACATATTTAGAGCTTACAACGGTTTCCCTAAAAATCCTCATTGCAGTTTTTACATCTGACTCCGAAGCTATGAAGAGATCTATTACAACCATCATTCCAGGTGATCCATAGTTTCCACTGGCAACGGCTTCATCAAAAATGAGGCTATTTGGAGCCGTAACAACGTTATCATCCGGTGTGATCAGTTTTGTTTCCCTTAGTCCGATATCAATGACCTCACCATAGTAGTCTCCAATGGTAATTTTATCCCCTACATGGTATGGCCTTTCAAATGTAATTACAATTCCTCCGACATAATCAGCAAAAATGTCCTTTACCCCAAAACCTATAGCTGCACCTATAAGTCCTGAAAGGAGAAATATCTCCGGTCCGAATATTTTGAAAATTTGCCTGAGGACGTAAAAGAAGGCAGTAGCATAGATTCCGACCTTTATTATAGGAGTAATCATTTTTACTTTTATTCTACCTCTACGGCTCATTTTTTCAGAAATTTTTGAAATTACTTTTGTGAGGATTATACCCAGTAAGTAAGCAAGTAAAACGACAAGAGCCATGTTTATAAGAGTTTGGACCTCTATAGATCTTACAGTCTCCAGAAGTTGCTCCCTGGTTGAGTTACTTTCTATTACCATTTACCACACCAGCCTAAGTTTTTTCAAATATGCAATTACACTGCACAGTGCCTCAGGTTTGATACGGAAGGAATTGCCTTCGTCTTCAAAAATTAGTTCCTTATTTAGAAGCCTGAAGAGAATTTCATTGACTTTTAACATGGAGCCGATCATATCAGCTATTTCACTTTTTTTCAGACTCTGGTATGAAAGGATAAGGCTCAGCACATAAGCCTCCTCATGTTCAAGTTCTATGTCATACGAAAATTTCCCGATATTTTTAGGTCCTATATGAGGATAGTCAAGCCCAAGTTCCCAGACTCTTAGTGAGACACCAGGGTTACCCTTTGACTCAAGGGAAATTTTCTCGAACACCTGGTGTTTGGCAGTCTCTTCTTTACGTTCTTCCTTTCCAACTTTTTCTGCTTTTCTTTTGTTTTCCTCTTCCTCGCCGAAAAGACGTCTCTTAAGGTAAAGGAAATTTATTTTGGGAACCGGAATGTCAATTCTCCTGCCCAATAAGGCCAGATCAAGAGGGTATTCTGTTACATTTATGATATGTTCTTCGGACTCTTCATCTATATTGAATTCGATTTCCCCTTCTCGATATCTTTTGAGGATGAGGGTTTTGATATCTTCTTCTTTAAAAGCCGGAATGAAAACCTGTACTGGAAAGTACTTTCCTATTCCGAAAGCTTCGTTTAAATATTTCCAGGAATAAATGTTCCAGGTAGTAATAAACAACCTGCCCTGAGAGCTAATCATATCCAGAAACTCATAAAATATATCAAAGCCGCCGGCTTTTCTTATGTAGAGAAAATGACAGTTATCCAGAAGTACTATCCTCTTCGTATCCTCGGGTAATGAGATCTCCTTTTTATCCCGGGCAATCCCGGAGAAAGTGATTTTTGTAGCTCTGTTTAAGTTTAGTTTCTCAATTTCATTAATCAGGGTAGTCTTTCCACCAAGGAGTCCGGCTATAATGGCTACGTTAACTTTTTTCCCTATCTCAAAGTCAGCAATTGCTGACTGAATTTCTCCTATCTCGTTTCGCAGTCCGATAATCTCGCCAAGTCCCTTCTCTCCGCTCTGCTGAGTTCCCACGCTATCCCCTACCCCTATCTTATATTTATTATATTATACTTAACAGGTGGCATACTTACCGGATATTGTACTTACCGGACATCGCTCACGTTTGTTCCAGAATTAAAGTTACTTTCGGGAACGGGAACTTTTAAATTCTCCCAGATCTAGAGAAAACCCTGCTAGAAGTTTTAAATATTTATAAGCATTTATAGAGTCTGAAATTTATTATTTGAAATTTATTTCTCATTTAATTCCTTATATATCCTAACTCTTTCCGGAGAAACAAATGTGGACGACTGGACGATCTCAGCCCTTATCCTTTTCCTTGGCCTGCTTGCAGCTTATTTGCTCCTGAAATATATTGATCTGAAAAGCCGGATTGAGTCCCGTGCAAGAGAGATGTACGAAGCCTGGCAGGCGAGGGAAATGGAACGCCAGGTCTCCGAAAAAGCCGAGACTCTTTTCAGGACCTGGAAAATGGACGAGGAGAAAAAGATCCGCCAGGACGCCGTAAAGAAAAGCGAAGCCGTGATCCGGGGCAAGGTTACGGAACACCTCATCCCTTATTTCCCGGACTTCGAGTACAACCCCAAAGATGCCCGCTTCCTCGGCACCCCTGTAGATTTCATTGTCTTTGACGGCCTTTCAGAAGGAGAAATGAATAAGGTGGTCTTTGTCGAGGTCAAATCCGGAAAAACCGGAACGCTTTCTGCGAGAGAAAAGCTTGTCAGGGACTGCATAGGCAGAGGAAAAGTGAGCTACGAGATTATCCATAACAGGGATAATAATTGATTACAGTCTTTTCCGGAAAAAATGCGTGATAAGACTCAAAACTAAGAGAATTTCGGCTTGAATTTATATTTAAACTGTATTTTTTC
>CAYSZA010000191.1:0-4550 GCA_964435275.1 uncultured Methanosarcinales archaeon
TTACTCGACAACGCTTGCAAATGCGAATTTGGGAAGTACTCTTTCGACTTTAATCCGAACCTCGTCACCAACTTTGGTGCCCGGGACAAAGACTACAAAACCCTCAATGCGAGCGATGCCGTCTCCCTGACGAGCAATATCCTGAATTGTTACATCGTAAACTTCGCCCTCTTCGACAGGGACTGAGCGACTTTCTTCTCTGAACATGAAAACCATTCCTTTAATTTACTTGAATTTAACGTATTATTTTTATTTCCCCGTATTTACTCGACAATGCTTGCAAATGCGAATTTGGGAAGGACTCTTTCGATCTTAATCTGGACTTCATCGCCAACACTTGTATTCGGGACAAAAACTACAAAGCCTTCGATACGGGCAATTCCGTCTCCCTGGCGAGCAATATCCTGAATAGTTACATCGTAGGTTTCGCCCTCTTCAATGGGCACAGGAGCACGTTCATCTCTAAACATTACATTCATTCCTTTAACTTCTATTAATCAGCTTAAGAAAGCTCTATCGACAGAAAAGAGTAAAAACAGTACTTAACAAGCCAAACTTGAGAACCCAAATTCAGGAAGTACACATTCTACTTAATCTATTTGATTAATTGATCCCCAACAGAGCTTCGGATAAGTCAATTAATTGGTCATACTCATATTCGCTTGTATATAACGTTTTGCTTTAATTTCTGTAAAAAAAGAAAAGTAATGAAGTCAGGAAATTATTCAATGTCCGGCTTTCAGACTTCTGATTTCCAATTTCAAAGATACTGAAATCAGGACAACTCATCTAAAAAATAAAATTACTTAGAATAAAAATATGTTTTTCTATTAAAGATAAAGATTTCCGGGAAGCAACTTTCCCTGAGAAAACCTGAAAAAATTCCATAAAATCCGAATTCAATTTCGGAAAGATTTGAGGGATAAATGCTCATGCCGAAACTTATAAATATATAAAGCTCCATTGTGAGAGTCGC
Organism: uncultured Methanosarcinales archaeon; assembly: GCA_964435275.1. Taxonomy (GTDB): domain Archaea; phylum Halobacteriota; class Methanosarcinia; order Methanosarcinales; family Methanosarcinaceae; genus Methanosarcina. The sequence goes on from CAYSZA010000191.1 coordinate 977, forward strand.
TCATTTAATGAGAACAACAATGCGTGGGCCCGTAGCTTAGTCAGGCAGAGCGATGGACTCTTAATCCATAGGCCGGGGGTTCAAATCCCTTCGGGCCCGCTATCGTCATTAATTTTGTGAATCTTTCTGAGTCTTCTTTGAGTTTTCTTTTCTTCATTTGCTAATTGGATCTATTCAACATTTAATTTTATTTGATGGTTTAACTTTTTCCTTCAGTCTAATTTGTTCGAGAATTGTGGCTGTATGCGTAAATTAAGACTTTTAGAACCTGGATGCAGGTATTATCTCAGCAATTTTAGCTTTTTTGTCTCAATGCTTCATTATATCTCTGTGTTTTTATTATATCGTGGTTACTATCCTGATTCTGACTTTTAAGGAAAAATCGAAAGACTAATATCGTAAAAACAATGTAGATTACAAGTCAATTATTTTACTTATGTATAATTTAGCACTTTTGAACTGTTTTCTGTCAATTTTCTCTGATGTCCAGGTAGTCAATAAGCAAACTTTAGGAAACTTTTGGAGAAGAATCTAGAGTAATTATCGTTTCATTCGTTATTCCTGGTCTTTCGCTCCAAATTTAATCTCAAAAGTGAGAGTAAAGGCATCTATGAAGAGAATTGAGACTTTGACAGACCTGAATTCCGGGTAAGGCTAGACATTATACAAAGTAAAATTAAAACGGATTGAGGAATCAGATGGAAAACGTAATTCAAAGACCCTTATCCAGAAACCGGGATCTCTGGGCAGATTTAATCAGGATAGTAGCGATATTTTCAGTGGTAGCAATTCATGTTGATACCTTTGGACCCTCCTGGGGGAAAATACCATGGATGGACTGGTGGGCGGCTAACGTCTATAATGCGATAATACGTTTCGCAGTTCCGATACTGTTCATTTTGAGCGGTTACCTTTTACTTGATAATCAGGAGGATGACCGAGTTTTTTTTCAAAAAGGTTTAGCAAGGTCGTTATACCGCTGGTTGCATGGTCAATGATCTATATGGTATTCGCGCACAAATATGATGTATTTAGTATTTTTACCTTAGAATTTGTGCAAAAATTCCTGTCTAATAACGTTTTTTATCACCTGTATTTCCTTTACTATATCATCGGATTATATCTCATCACCCCACTCCTGCGCAGAGTCCTGGCACATGCAAACATGTACGATGTTTACTATTTCCTGGTGCTGTGGTTTTTCTTCACGCCTGTCAACCAGTTAATAGGATTCTTCGGATACAATGTGGGGATACCTGTAGAAGCTGCAACCGGCAACCTGGGCTTATATCTCACAGGATATGCCATCAAGAAAACCCGGATAACTAACAAAATAATATGTATATCGGCAATCCTTGTGGCTATTTCATTAATCGCTATGATTTTCGGTTCTTATACTATGAGCGTGAGTAGTGGAAAATTCAATAATTTCTTAACCTCGACAAGCATAACACAAACAACATATGCTATTTGTTTGTTCGTCCTGCTCCGGGAAGCCCTAGGACCTATGACATTAATAACACCGTCCATAAGGATACAGAAGATTATAACAGGTGTTGCCAAAGCTTCCATGGGAATATACCTAGTTCACCCGATGCTATTATATTATGTACGTCATGGGGTGTTCGGTGTATTTTTGTTATCTCCGTCTTTTCTGAGCCCGATAATATCCATTTCGCTGGTTACGGCCTTATTATTCGTCGTTTCTCTACTCATCGTGATAACGATGCAGAAAATACCTCTAATCAAGAAGATTGTGCCTTGATCTACCTTAAATTTGTTCTGGACTTACTTTGGACTTACCTTGAATCTGTCTTTAAATTTTTTTGGGCTTGTTCTGGGTTTCATTCTGAATTTGATCCTGAGTTTTCAAACCTATATTTTCCAATCTGGTTTTTGTAAGGCTCTCAGGAAAGATAGAATTAAGTAGGTTCTGCAAAGCCTTATTTTTCGATAGATTGCATTCTCAACCTCCCAACAGTTTATTCTACAGATTTATTCCTTAACCTTATCTTATTAAAAGAGCAGTAATATACTTGGAAACGATTAATGCTAAAATCTCAAATAGAATATCTCAAATGGGTGCAGCTCTAATGCCAAAAGTAAGCGTTGAAATCCCTCAAGAGCTTCTGGATGACCTTAACAGGCATGTGGGAGATAATAAAAAGTTTGTCAGTCAGTCTGATGCTATCCGAACAGCGATTCGAAAAATGCTGGATATGATGGATGATATTGATAGAAGGCACGGGAGACTTAATAAATGATTGGAAGTCCTGAGAGTCAAAATCAGTTGTAGAAATCAATTATAAAAATAACCCCTTTATTTCGACTGTGCTTTGATATCTGTCGGCTATTTTTTAAGAAACTAGTTGTTATTCCGGACTTCCACTGGAAAGAAAAATAAAGCCTGAGACATCAGGCTATAGATTTTTAAGGTGAATGATTCTCGATATAAATTTCATATAAAAGCTAATTAGAGAGTTTGGGGTCAGAAGGATTCTCTGAAATCCCTTATACCCTGAGCCACATTGGAGAGCAGGATGAAGGCTATTCTCTGGTTAGGCCAGGAACCCAGCCCACAGTCAGGACCTACATATTTTATAAGGTTGCCAAAGCGCCTGTAATAAACCTTGAGCCTCTTGGTTATAGTAGCCGGGGTCTCAAGTCCGTTAACAATTTCCGTAAGAAATTGCTGGTCTTTCCAGACATTGGTACAGTACTTTTCATTAAGGATTCCTGCCATCGTGTAGATATCGGTTCTTGCAATCCCGAGCCTCAGGAAAGAATCCGTATCTTCCAGTATTTTTCTGTCTATCAGTTCCAGGTAAGAGGGTGTGCCTGCGGATTCTACTCCTATAACATTTATTGTGGGAGTTTCACAGGCAAGATTATAGTAGAGAGGAGAATGAAGGTGAATCTCTACATCGGCTCCCCACTTACTGGCCGCTTTTGAGGCGTCGGTAAAGGCAGATATGATATCGTTTTCATCAAAAGTAATCTCAGGATTCAGCCCGATACTTGGCTCATCAATAGAAACAGTTGAAATCTTAAAGTTTTTTGCAGATTTCATCGAGTTTCTAACGAAATTGTTTACACTTTTTGCAAAAAGAGAATAGATATCCGTGTACCGCGTACCGCCAAACTCCTTAAGATAAAGTTCGGTCGGACCGGTTACACAGATTCGGACCTTGAGTGTCTCTCCGAACTGTTCTTTATAGGCTTTTGCAACCTTCTCTATAGCCTCAAGCTCCTCGATTCTGGCACACTCAAGTTTTACCTCAAAAGGACTGTCACAGCAGTTAGAGTCCCGGATAACCTTCAGGAACTGCTCGTTCATGTCCTGATACTGGGGATAGGTAGGAACATCCACACCTGCATCTATTTTCTGCTGAAAAGCGTCATTGATTATCGTAAAGAGTTTCTCATCTTCTGCTCTCGTTTTAAAGGCATTTTGGATCCATTCCTTGCTTACTCCATCAGGAAGGGGATAACTTCCAATATCGTCAAAGATGATTTCTTCCATATCCTCTTACTAGACGTGTAAGGATTTAGCGTTATTGGAAAAACAGAAGAA
>CAYSZA010000191.1:4650-5991 GCA_964435275.1 uncultured Methanosarcinales archaeon
AAAAATAGGAAAATTTGGAGAACTCAGGTTTTATCCTGTTATTTAAGTTTTATCCTGCTTTCCGGTCATCTATCCGGTCATTCAGGAAAAAGCTATTCTTCTTGTTTCTTCTTTTCCGCATTAAATTCGTTTATCCCTTTTGCAGTATTCTCAAGCAGTTTGAAAGCAAGTTCCTGGTCAGGCCAGAAAGCTAGCCCGCAATCCGGACTTGCATATTTTATCCGGTCTCCAAGAACAGAATAAGCTGTCTCAAGCCTCTTTTTTACGATTTCCGGTGTCTCAAGCTCAGTAACAATTTTCTGCATGTATTCCTTTTCCTTCCAGGCATTGATCCCATACGTTTCATTGACAATTCCTATGAGACTGGAGATATCAGTTCTCGAAACTCCGAGCCTGATATAGGTATTTGAATCCTCAAGCACTTTTTTATCCAGGAGGCTAAGGTAAGAAGGAGTTGCCGCATATTCAAAGCCTATAACATTGATAGGAGTTTCGCAGACAAGCTTGTATTTTAAAGGAGAATGCAGGTGAATTTCCATATCTGCCCCCTGTTTCCTTGCATAGGTGGAAGTGACGGTTAGAGCTGATATAATATCGGCATCAGAAAACTGGACCCTGTCATTTATCCCGAGGCTTGGCTCATCAAGGGCTATAACCTTTATTTTGAAATTTTTCGCAGCCACAAACGCCTGTTTTATGAAATCTTCAATGTCCAGCGCAAGGACATGATACGCGTCCACAAAAGCTGTTGCCCCGAAAGCCTGAAGGTAAAGATCTGTTGGGCCCGCAACACAAACCCTGACTTCAAGCGTTTCCCCAGTTTCTTCTCTGTATTGTTTTGCAACCTCGTCAATTATCTCCAGTTCAAGGATCTTTGCATTTTCCTCTTTCAGTACATAAGGCTCATAACAATTCTTTTCATCTTTAATGATGTCCAGAAATTGCCCTATCATATCTCTGAACTGAGGGTAAGTGGGAACATGTACTCCTATTTCGATTTTTCTACGGAAAGTCTTCCTTACCATGGAAAAAAGCTTCTCGTCTTCGTCGCGGTTTTCAGCCGCAGCCTTTACCCATTCCCTCGTGATGCCCTCAGGCGTGGGAAGGCTACCTCCATCAATAAAAATAATGTCCTGCATACCTGTTATGTAAGACAGTATCAAGTATTATAAGTATTGGAATTAATTTGATTGAAAAATACTAAAGTAAAAATGAAAAGCAATTTTTATTTGTAAATATCCTTTCAGTGCCCAATTTTAAGCACAAGTATTTTTAAATAGCTGCCCTGAATCTCCAGAATCACTCTGTAGTTTCCTACTCTCAACCGATAGTTTGGAGACC
>CAYSZA010000192.1:0-5974 GCA_964435275.1 uncultured Methanosarcinales archaeon
CCCATTTTCCCATCTCATCAATGTAAGTTATACGCGGATCTTCAATACCATATATTTCTTCAGAATGGTATGCTGGGTCCGAGGTAAAGGTTGGTTCGGGATCGATTTCCCAACTGTCAATTCCATTCTTACTTCTAGCTACCGTAAGGTGAGAAAAACCTCTGTGGTCTTCAGTCCGTACCAGTAATATAGTTGTATTGTCAACCATAACCGCTGCAGGGTTAAATACGGAACTGACCTTATAAGGCCAATTATCAACGGTGAGTATCGGATTTTTTCTATGTCGGACAAATAATTCGCCATGATTTTTCCATATCATATTATTCCCCACTCCTCCTGATTACCCTGAAACGCTGTGGTCGACTGTAAATTTTACAATAGGCCACATACACAATCTGAGTAATACTAGATATCTAATGATTAGATATTATAGACTTATTGTAAGATTAAAACACGCTCTTATTGACCTTTTGTATAAGCTCTAAGTTTTGGGGCGAGCTTGATATGGATAAAAGAAGCAGTCTTTTTTTCAGCAATTTCAGTAACAATTCTTCTATTGTTGGAAGTCACTAAACTTTTTGATCTCCCCAAATCTATATTCTTGTTCAAATTTATGCTCCTGTATATAAGGCACCGAGAACTTTGATTCAACAGAGTCTCTATGAAAGATGTTGTATGTGCAGAAAGGAATTATTCTACCGTCTGGTGTGGCATAATGTACCCCGCATTTTTTGACTCTTTCGAGATCCATGTTATACAAATCCTGAAAATGCATTATTCCGAGAAATAGTGTGTTTCTGTGAAAACATGATGTGTTTTCCATGTCACCTTTTTTAAGGACATCGAGGATCATCTGGACTACATTTACGGATTTAGGTCCCTTTTTCTTGTCAATGTACCTTGGTACTTGCCTTATAACTTTTGCAAGGGTTAAAACTGTGCTAACTTTTCCATTCATCTCAGGGGTTATTTCCGTCAGGAATTCAGTAAAACCTTCCACATCAAGAAAACTTGTAATTGGGATAAAGTGCCCTTCTTCGAAGAAAACATAGGTTCCAGCGCCGCAGTGTGGGTGAACTGTAAACTCCGGAATAGGAACTTTTCTCATAGCTGATAGGAAACGGCTTATAGGAACCACAAAAGATACCGGGTACCAGGCATTACGTGGAATCTCTCCGTTAGTCTGTTCTTCTGCAAGCTTTATGACGTCGGGTATGGTGATTCTCTTCTGTTCTCTCTGAGACTGATCTATTCTTCCTGTAAATGCGATTGGCTGGAAGTTCACTCCTTTTATAATGTCAAGATTTTCGGCTGCATAAAGGATGATCCGACCTATCTGGGTGTCATTTACACCTTGTGCAATAGTAGGCACAAGCACAATGCTTTCAGGCCCAGAATTTCTGCAATTTTCTATAGCCTTTTTCTTTAATGGCAGAGAGTTGAAACCCTCATTCTCTATATAGGGTTCTGGAGTAACTCCGTCAAAAGAGAGATAAATAGTACGCAATGTGGCATCTTTTAGCCTTTTGCAATATTCACTGCTTTTCGCAAGCCGAACTCCGTTGCTTGCGATCTGTATATGTGCAAAACCCAGCTCCTGGGCCAGTTTAATTATCTCCGGAAGGTCATCTCTTACAGTTGGCTCTCCACCTGAAAACTGAATGGCGGAGCAGGGAACGGGTATCTCGTTTCTAAGTGTTTCCATCATCTTCCGGATTTCTTCGAAGCTTGGTTCGAAAACGAAGCCTTTTACTCTTGCATTTGCAAAACAAACAGGGCATCTAAGGTTACATCTATTAGTTACATCTATATTTGCAAGCAAAGTTCCTGATTCGTGATCTTGACAGATCCCGCAACCAAAAGGGCAGTTTAAGGGACTGGAGCTCTGAAAATTTGAGACTCCTGTTCCGGTATATGAATACCTTTCGAACTTCCTATAGAGTTCAGCATCTGACCAGTAGACATCCCTGAAATCTCCGTGATCAGGACATTCTTTTCCTAATATTATTTTCCCATTTTCCTCGAAGATCGAAGCTTCAATTACTCTTTTGCATTCTGGGCAAACAGATCTTGTTAGTCTCATGTTTCCACCCTAACTTGAGTAAGTATCCTGACAGCAAGGTGCAGCTTTTAGATCCTACATCAGGTTTTGGGAGGCTCTTCTAAATTTTTTTCATATCTTTAGTTTCATAAGATTTCAATTTGTCAGAGTTCTCTCAGTTAACTTTTATAGTCCCAGTTCCGAAATGGATGTAAACGTATTATTTTAATATAAAACCTGAATCCAAGACCTTTTGAATAAAAGTTAACCAAAATAAAAGCTCAAAGTTTTGTAAGATTAGATTGTGGATTATAAAAGGAAGATAAAGGAAATATTTCAATTTGCAAATAGTTTTTAAACGCTTTTTCATTCACCGTTTTATAAAAGCAACCTTAAGCTATTGCGTAAAACTATTTCTTTCATCCACCATCTCAAAAATTGTTCCTTCCTTCCCCCCATTCATTAAATAAAGCTTCAATATTATTTAAATCCATTGAATATAGGCTATAGATATCGGAAAAAGTAAAAGAGTCTTTTACAGCCTTTAAATAAATTTTTAAAAGATATCTCATACTTAGTTCTTGGTTTTTCAGGTTCATAGAGCTTAAAATGATTACTTATAAACAAAATTGGTAATTACTTTGCACTATTATAGATAGTCAGGTAGCAAATTTTCAATTTCCTACTGAAGACCTAAAACACGTCAGAACGTTAAAGAAAGGAATATGTTTTTTTGGCTTTGTAGACAACTTCAGAAATAACTAATCTCCATTTATTTTAACTGAAGAATATAAGCTCGTTTTACATATTCATATTCAGCTCCTAGAAGCTTGTTTAGATAGTTTTCTACAAAGCCGATCCCTGATATTCAGACTGAATGTCCAGCAGACTGAATATCCAGAGGCCTCAAAAACTTTAGTCTCCATAGAGACTTCGTTCCCCACAATTTCATTTGTTAGACAGTCCAATAGCTTTGTTTGTTTTCTCAATCGATTTCAAGCCGTCACTTTCCAATTCCATCATTGCTCTGATAGCATCCACGTTCTCTGGAACTACAATAGATTCTTGATGGACAGCATGGAAGAAGTAAAGCTCTTTCTCAGTCACTGTAATGGACTCAGGCCAGATACAGAGCTCCCACATATCGTGTCTTGGACGTCCAATATCTCGCGCAAATTCAATTATTTCGGCTGTTGAAGTAATCCCCTGCCCTATTAAACGGATCCTGGACTGAGAACCGAAGATATTCTTAACGTCTTCTGCAGTGCAATCTTTATTGACTTCCATGTTTACAGTGTGCACATGCATAAGAGTCGTCGGGACTTTTATTGCTGCAGTCGTTATGTTAATGTGCGGAATCACACTCCTCACATCCGGTCCCTGGTGAGACGGAAGCTTAACCGGGTTAAGTACGATTGCATCAACGGGTCCCTTTTTAATGTCATTGGGATCGACTGCTCTTCTTGCGAGACTTGCCCTCACCTTATTTACTCCTAGTTCTCTGTCTATAGTTGAAATCGCTCTGCAAAGCGCCGTAGTGTTGCAGGAAACAACCCTTAACAGGTCGCGGCCCACAGCCTGTTCGTAATTACTCTCCGCGTTAAAGGAGAAACCTGAAATGGTGTGACTTTCGCCCCCCTGCCAGATTGCTTTTATCCCGATTTTCTCATACATAGGCTTATTTTCTTCCCCAACTCCCCCTGGAGTGCAGTCCACAACAAGATCAGATTTTTCTAGCATCTCTTCAATTGTTCCGGCTGCCGGCATTCCTGCTTTCTCAAAAGCTTCAGTATTCTCAGCAGGAGCATATATGTCATATCCTAGCTTGTGAGCCACTGCAGCTTCATAGTTCGGCTTTGTTTTGGAAATTCCAATAACTTCCATGTCGTCCTGAGCCCTAACAGCGTCTGCAACCCTTTTTCCTATAGTTCCGTACCCATTTACCGCAATTTTTGCTTTAGCCATTGTTATCCTGTCCTTTTTATTTCTATATCGTAGGACTATACGCGCTTAAAGTGCAAAATCAGGTACAATAGATGTGACGGTTAAATTTGCTCCTTAGACAATTAAAGGCAACAACATTGATTTCTCAGCTCAACTGCGTAACTGACTTTTCTGATAGACTCTCATTCAAATGCTGCAAGTCTCCCCCAAATACATTATGAGATTCTACCATGTCACCATTCTAATTTAAAGCCCTTATTTTCAATAAAATTCAATAGTCCCATATCTTTAGGACTTGCGTATTTTGGAGCAAAAAGGATGAGTAAACTGTCACAATATAATAGTTTAAACGTCCTTGAGATTTCATGCTACTTTTTTCAGTTCACTGCGTAAGCCCTGAGCCATCTGCATTTTGACTTAAAAGAATAAAATGTCGTAGAATACAAAGCCTTTTGCATCAGTTAATTGTCTAAAAAGTAAAGAATCAAGGAGTTCTTTGAGGAAATATAAGTTTGATTCACACAGTTAAATTGAGAAATAATGGCATAAAACTTCAAACTACTTGAATTTGGCATATATAATTGACTTTTCCATGTTTTGATATAGTTCATGCCTTTTTCTGCACTTCAAGGTCGTGAATCTTACACATAAAAGACAGCTTGTAGAGATCCTTTAACCTTTATGGTACCTGGATGCATTGTTTTTTAAGGCCGTGATTCCTGGCAAGAGCTCGCCAGAGAGATAGGCTATGCTTGCACCTCCACCCATGCTTATATGGGAAAACTTTGATTCCAGACCAAGTTGATCAATGGCATCTAAGGTATGTCCTCCTCCTGCAACAGAGTAACTTGCTTGAGTTGCAGCCTTAAGAAGTTCATCCGTGCCAAGCCTGAATTTATCTAACTCGAAAATACCAGTTGGGCCGTGAAAAACACATAACTTTGCTTCCTTAAGGTACTTGGAATAATTTTCGATGGTCTCCCGGCCAATATCAGCTATAGGAAGATCTCCTTTTATCTTGTCAACCTCAACTTCTTGACGTTCTCCATCATTGTTTAGTGCTACATCCTGAGGTATGACTATCTTACCTGAATACTCCTTGAGTAGCTTGGAAGCAATCGGAATCTGGCCCGTATATTTCTCGTCTTCAATAAATTTCCTGTTGACCTCTCCTACATCGATGCCCATTGCCATCATAAATACTGTAGCTACTACCCCGGTGGTAAGGATCTTATCGGCACCGTCTCGCTTGAGAATATTAGTAATCGCCTTTATGGAATCGTTGGCTTTCGCTCCTCCCAATACGAAGATTGCTGGATGCTCATGACATTTCAAGGCTCTGTCCAAGCCTGTAATCTCCTTGTCCATAAGAATGCCAGCGACACTAGGCAAAACCTCTGTAAACCCTACCACAGAACACTGAGATCTGTGAGAAACTGAAAAAGCATCGTTTATAAAGAGGTCAAATAGTGGATACAGCTTCTTGACCATCTGGCTTTTAGCCTGTTCTTCCGGAGAGAGGTTCGTGATCTCCTCGGCATTGAATCGCGTGTTCTCAAGGAGCAGGATATCTCCTTGAGCAAGGGATTTTATAGCATTCCTTGCGCAGGAGCTGAATATATCATCCTCGTAGATCACCTCTCGACCTAAAAGCTCTGTTGCCAGCTTTGCATGGGCTTCCAGGGTGGTATAGTCCTTATCTCCAGGCCGACCCTGATGAGACATCAAAACTACTCTTGAGTGCTCCAAGGCCTGCAACGTAGGCAAATGACTCTTGATTTTCCTATCGTCCAGGATGTTTCCACTATTGTCCATGGGCGAGTTAAAGTCAACCCTTACAAGTACTCTTTTATCATCCAGTACAACATCACCCATCGTCAGATAATCCTTTTCAATTGTTTCCTGAGACATATGCAGTAACCTCCTCGCATACAGTGGTATAAGTCCGTTTGGTATGAAGCTGACTGTAATCTAAGGTGACAGAATTGG
>CAYSZA010000193.1:0-5945 GCA_964435275.1 uncultured Methanosarcinales archaeon
TGAAGCTCACAAACTTAAAGTCTTGAAGAAACATAATTTAAATAAAAACGATTTTTACGCGGAAGAAACGGGGGGCTTAAAATCCGATATACTTTTCAAGATTCTACCGATTTTCCGGTACAGAGAGATTTTATCCGGGATATGCAGGACTTTATAGCGATTTCAAAGGAAGTCATACCTCTGGAAAAATCAGCTGCGACGATTAAGAAAGAAAACCGAGAAAAGATTGCAATTTTCGAAAAAAGAGTTCAAGAAATAGACATATTTGAGAAGGATATGAAGGATTGTATTGAGAGCCGTACAACTGGAGTAGGTGTAGCTGAGATTCTTGAGGTAAAAGAGAAGATTCTTGAAACCTCCTCAAGCCTGGCGCTGGCAAAGAAAAATGAGAAGCTTGCAGAGCTCGATAGTGAGAATAAACTTGACCTTATGGAAACGCAGCAGCTTTATACAAGGATACTCTCAGTTCTTGGGCCCTTTTTTGAAGGCAGTATTTATGGAGCTCAAAATGCGTATTACGCTTTCATTGAGGATAAAAAGTTAAGAGGAAAGCACACTGGTTTTGTTGACAGCATGCAGTACGAATTCGAACTCCTTTTCACACAGGATACTCTGAGGGTGAAAGACCTGCAAAACCTGACTTTACCTGTCTGGTCAAAAAGCGGAATCCTATCCAGGGAGCAAAAAGTAAAGAGACTCGACGTATCCGACTTCTATATCACGAATATCGAGTATGAGGGAAATAACCTGAGAACCGTGCTTGAGGATAAGGACCCGGAAAACAGGTTCATAATCTCATCAGATGGAAAAGCCTTCCTGATTATGCACAGAGATTACGAGATCACACGGGACGAAGAACTGGCTGCTGCCTTAAACAGGGATTCGGTCGATGCGTTCATAATAAGGCTAAAGGATTTTTTCATAGATTCCGTGGGCTCGGAGAGGCTCAGGCGTATCATGCTTGATGGGAAAAACGTGATTGAAGAGAATAGAGTTTTTGACTGCCTGAAGCTAATTGCTTCCATATACGGAAAACTGGTAACGGAGTGCCTGGAAAGAGGATATACGGAAGGGGAAATTACCATCAAAATCGAAGAACCCGGGGGAATAAGGACAGAAAAATACCTTGAGAAGTCAGAGGTTTCCAGTGAATTGTCAACCATTGGGGGTGAAGGAGAAGAGCTTGCCAGACTGTTAAGAGTTATTTAATCTTGGGAAGTTAAGCAGGCGAGAAGGAGAAATTCTATTGGCGCAGGCACATAACAAAATTGAATTCTGGAGCATTTCTGTACCTGAAATGTTAAAGAAGCTACAAACAACTGCCGAAGGCTTGGACGGCTCCGAAAGTGACGAACGTCTCAAAAAGTATGGCGCTAATCTTCTTAAACCTAAAAAGGGCTCAGATACCCTTAGAATTTTACGTTCCCAGTTCAAGAGTCCGATTACTATAATTTTGCTTTTTGCGGCTGGGCTTTCATTCTTTCTTGGTGATACTACCGATACTACAATTATTGTAACTATTGTTCTGATCAGCAGTCTGCTGGGTTTCTGGCAGGAGAAAGGGGCTGCGGATGCCTTTGAGAAGTTGCTCAGTGCAGTAGAGGTGAAAGCAACAGTACTGAGGAATGGGAGAGAGAAGGAAGTTCCTATAGAACAAATAGTACCAGGAGATATAATAATCCTCAGTGCAGGCGACATAATTCCTGCCGATTGCCTAATTCTTGAATCAAAGGGACTTTTTGTCAATGAAGCTACTCTCACTGGAGAGACATATCCTGTGGAAAAGTCAACAAAAACATTGAATGCAAAAACTCCTCTTGCGCAGCGCACAAACTCCCTCTGGATGGGAACAAGTGTAGAGAGCGGAAGTGGAAAAGCACTAGCGGTATATACAGGGAAAAAAACAGAGTTTGGTAAAATATCCGAAGAGCTAAAAATCAGGACTCCAGAAACTGAGTTTGAAAGAGGGATTGCAAATTTTGGCCACTTCCTGCTGGAAGTTACCATGCTGATGGTTATTGCAATATTTGCTATCAACGTTTACCTTCAGCGTCCTATTCTGGACTCCTTCCTTTTCTCCCTTGCTCTTGCTGTCGGGCTTACACCGCAGCTTCTTCCAGCAATTATAAGTGTTAACCTTTCCCACGGTGCAAGAGAGATGGCACAAAATAAAGTAATTGTCAAGAGACTTGCCTCAATTGAAAATCTCGGGAGTATGAATTTACTATGCTCTGACAAAACCGGGACTCTGACCGAAGGAGAACTGAGACTTCACTCTATCCGGGATATGGGAGGGGACCAGAAAGAAAAAGTCCTTCTTTACGCCAGTCTCAATGCCTACTACCAGAGAGGCTTTAAAAACCCTATCGACCGGGCAATTCTGGCACAAAATAAACTTGATCTTGGAGAATATAAAAGACTTGATGAAATTCCTTATGACTTCATGCGCAGGCAGTTAAGCGTTCTTGTCTCAAAAAACAATAATAGTCTGATGATTACTAAAGGTGCGCTCTCAAATGTTCTTGATGTTTGTTCCCATGCAGAACTTGAACCTGGGAAAATTGTAGAAATTTCGAAAGTCAGTGAACAGATTGAGCAAAAGTTTAAGGAGTTCAGTAAGAAAGAGTTTCGAACCCTTGGAGTTGCATACAGGGACATGAACCAGCAGAAAAGTATTGAAAAAGAGCAGGAAAATGAGATGATCTTTCTTGGATTTCTCTTGTTTTTTGACCCATTGAAACCAGACATTGCAAAAACGATAGAAAACATGGAGCAACTTGGAGTTTCTCTGAAAATTATTACCGGGGATAATAGGCTTGTTGCTGCCAGTATTGGTCAGGAGGTAGGGTTTAAAGCCTCAAGAATTCTAACCGGAAGCGAACTTGATCGGATGACAAGCGAGGCCCTTATAAGAAAAATAAATGACATTGATATCTTTGCTGAAGTAGAGCCGAACCAGAAAGAACATATTATCCTCGCACTCAAAAAGAGAGGGAACGTTGTTGGGTATCTGGGAGACGGCATCAATGACGCATCGGCTCTTCATGCTGCCGATGTAGGAATTTCAGTTGACAGTGCCGCAGATGTCGCGAAAGAAGCTGCAGATATTGTGCTGATGGAAAAGAGTCTGGATGCACTTGTAGAAGGCGTCAAAGGCGGACGAAAAACCTTTGCTAATACTCTGAAGTACGTCTTCATGGCTACCAGCGCCAACTTTGGGAATATGTTTAGTATGGCAGGAGCGTCCCTTTTTCTGCCTTTCCTCCCTCTACTACCCACGCAGATCCTGTTAACCAATTTATTGACTGATTTTCCGGAAATGACCATAGCCACGGATACAGTTGATAAGGAACTGGTTGAAGAGCCACACCGATGGGATATAAATTTCATCCGCAAGTTTATGATGGTATTTGGCCTTACCAGCTCGGTCTTCGACTACCTGACCTTCGGTTTTCTGCTTCTCCTGCTACCGGGTATGATAGAGCAATTCAGGACAGGGTGGTTCATGGAGTAGGTTATTTCGGCATCCCTTATAGTGCTGGTAATCCGAAGCAGAAAGCCTTTCTTCAGGAGCAGGCCCGGAAAATACCTTCTGGTAGCCACTATGCTGATCGCAGCCCTGACTCTTATTTTCCCGCTAACTCCTTTTGCAACACCTTTTGGCTTCAAACCTCCCCGTTAAAGGTTATTTTAATTCTTGGAGCCATAGTCGGATTATATATCTTTATAGCTGAGACAATAAAGAGAATTTTTTACAAAAAAGTAAAATTTTGAGAAAAGTCTGTACTGACAGCTATACTGGCAGGAAAAGATCCGGTTTAACCTGCACTTACTCCGGTTTTCCCTCTTCGTACCCTGCCCCATCCGGCAGGAAAGGAGTGAAAATAACTACCATAAACAGCAACAGGAGAGTGCCGTACATTCTGGCTGTTGCTTCAAACGTAGCATAGAACATGAAAATTACGAGTAAGACCCAGACAATAAAACTGAGCTGAAGAGCAATTTTTACCCTGTATAGATTTTCCTCGCTTTCGCTCAACAAAATCCCCCTCAAAAATACCCTCCGAAAATCCCGATTAAAAATGATTCTCGATTGGATAAATAAGTGTTCTTTCAGAATAAAGATATGAAGGTCTGAAAAAACGTGAATGTAAAAAAAGTTCTTGAAAAAAATGCCTGAAAACACGATAAACCCTGAGCCTGAGAATGGTAAACTACGAATTCTCAGCAGCCGGGATAAATAGGATGCATCATAATTTAATTAAATATCGAAATTAATTAAAAATATCCATTCTGGCGCTGAAGACTCAGGGAGGGATAAAAGTATGAGACTTAGCCTGTATCTCGCCAAGTCGCTTGTAGAAATATATAACAGGCAGTACGGGTACAGGGTAGGGGTCTGGCAACTACACTAACGGCACGGAACTTGTGATCATGTTGCCAGTGGCCGAAAAAATGGAATTTTATAGGAGTTATGGTGTCTTCCTCGCCCCGTGGTAATGCCACTGTCTCGTCCCTTATGCAGCATGTCAGCCCAGCCCCTGTTCTACTCCGCGTTTCTGGCCCCCTATCCGGCCTCACCCCGTACCCCTTTAGGATAGTACGCCAAACCGAATTTTTTCGGTTCTATATAAGTAGGCAGATCTATCTTTTTAACATTTTTATAACTATTATTAAGTAAATATGAATATAATTATAGTTTTATAATAGTGATTTCATAGTATACAGGTGTTTATCTACCTTAAGCATATGTCTACTCAGCACTCTTCGAATGGCTGACTTCCGGCATGTTGACAGCATATTACCATGGCTACAAGTATTATGCCGGTGTCCGGAATGAAAACTGGACATATGCGGGTGACTTGAACGAAGACTGGATATCTTACATGACCTGTTACAGGGTGGGAGACCATTGTCCGTCTCATCCATGAGCTTAACAGGCAAGCTTCTTTTACACCAAAATTGTCATTTTTCTGGGGGAACAATGATGAAAGCTGGATTGATAGTACTAGTGATTATTTCGGCGATGCTGATATCTGCGACTACGGTCTATGCCCGTGAAGATACTACAAGTAGTGCCACGGCTGTCATGAAGGACACAAAAGGTAATACCGTGGGGATAGCCACCTTTACCGAGTACTGCAGTGGTCCGGTTCGTATCAATGTCAATGTTAGCGGCTTAACACCGGGCCTGCACGGCATCCATATCCACGAAAAAGGGAACTGCACCGTGCCATCGTTCACTTCTGCTGGCAAACACTATAATCCTCTGGGCAAAGAACACGGCCTCAAAAACCCAAAAGGCCCTCACGCAGGTGATCTGCCCAATCTAGAGGTAGACGAAGATGGCACTGCACATATGAATGTTACCACAAACCTTGTAACGCTGTCACCCGGGCCGACCACGCTATTTACAGCCAACGGCACTGCATTGGTTATCCATGCTAAGCCTGACGACCAGATGACCAATCCTTCTGGCAATAGTGGTGCACGGATTATCTGTGGAGTCATAGAGAAAAAATAAATTTTCTTTATCTACACAGAGATATGAACCTGGACAGCAGCAGAGAAAAGATGACGCCCGGGAAAGTTAACCCCGCGCTGCTCGTCTGCACAAAGACCTGATGGTGTTTACCACCTCATGCCTTTAGACAATATACATATACTTTTGGAGCAAGGATTATCAAAAGTGGCACTATCGATAATAGGCAATCCAGTTTCCAGGGTAACTGGATTTTTATTTCTGTCCATTGTGATTCAGTACCGGGAAGCTGAACACTTGCGAGAAGTAAAGAGAAAGTTTATGTAGTCAAGGCAGTACGTTTAGGTGGATTTATTTATTCAACCCAGAGATTTTTTAAAATTTAGTTTCTATATTATATTGAAGCAAGTATTTTAATATGATATATAAAAATACTTCAACGGCGTAAGTTATATTAATAATT
>CAYSZA010000194.1:0-5927 GCA_964435275.1 uncultured Methanosarcinales archaeon
GTTGTCCTTTAGCTTTTTCGACAGCAGCGAGTACTGCATCCTTCTTGCAGGAAACTACAGCGCCTGCAAGTTCCTGAAGCAATTCTTCTTTGCTAATGTTGCATCCTCCATTTTAGTTTTTGAACTGTAGAGACGTCTCTACCCTGATTATCACGATTATACGTGAACATTCAGGCTGCAAACTCATGCTTTAGATGAAGCCTGAGATGCACAGAAGAAACTCATGATCATCACGGGTGGGAACCATGATCACCATAAGCGAGACAATGAAATCATGAAGAATTCATGATTACGCTGACCGGGGTTCATGAGTATTTTAGCAGAGGGAGTGTTTTTTGTGCCATTTTAATCCCGTCTGATAACTCATCTTTCAGATGTCTCCAATAAAGAAGTTCAATTTACTCATATATATATTTTTTCAAAGAACCTCTGACGAAAACATGGGTTACATAAATAGTTTTCGGTATTGCCAGTTTTATAAGTATTTTGAGGAAGAAAACAAAATGAGTTTATCCAAAATTATAAATATTAGATATTCAAAATAACTTTTTATAAAACTTTTTGAATAGTCCTCTATAAATAGCCTTCCTATGTATTATCGGATTTGGGCTTAATTAATTGAACCTGAATAAGATTGAATATATCGGGTCGGGAATAAACCTTCATACTTTCTTATCTCTGACGTTTTTAAAGTTAAACTCAGAGATAGTTACTGGTTTCTGATAGTTACTTGTTTTTGATAGCACCGATTTCTACAATTTTGAACTGTTTTGATTTATATATTTCGAGAGATAAGTCTGAAAATCGATTTTTTAGAGAGCTTATATTTTGCTTTTTTCAAAGCTTCTGGACTTCCCGGTTAAAAACTCGAAAAAAGGAAAAATTTATATATTAGAATTTTTTCGAGTTAGTTTCTTTCAGATTAGCATTTTTCAGGAAATCATAAGAGTAAGGAAATTAAAAAAATAAGAAATATATGAGTTATAAAGTACGATTAAAAGCCATCGAATTTGCCATATCCCGAAATGCAGAGTGTGTAAGCCCTATTGACGAGTTCCAGCATTCTGGAATCATCCCTCTCTGATTTTATTCCGCAGGCAAGAGAAAGATATTCAACAAGGTCAAAGACCTTTATTTTCTCATTCTTTCCTGTTTCAATGAGATTTTGCATGCAGCCCCCGCAATTCGTGATAATTATATCACAGCCCAGTTTCTCGGCAGCCCTGTAGCGATCAGAAGCCACAGTGAGGGATTCATGCGGGTAATTTACTCTTACGCCGCCTCCGAAACCACAGCAGGCTGAGTTTTTCGAGGTCTGATTGACAAGTTCGGTTCCCTGAATATGTTCAAGCACATCTCTTGCTTCTCGATATACCCCCATTCCCCTTGTCAGGTGGCAGGGATCGTGATAAAAAACCCGATGCCTGAGAACAGCCTCAGGAGTGAGTTTTCCTTGCTTTATCAGAAGTTCAAAGTACTGGGATACGTGCAGCACCTGAAAATCAAGTTTTCCAAACATTCTGGGGTAAATATCTTTAAATGCCTTGAAGCAGCCCGGACAGGCCGTTATAAGAATTTTCGCACCCCTTTTACGGATTTCTTCGATGTTCTGCTGTCCGTTTCTGCGGATTGGCCCGGGATCTCCGGCACCTGCAGATACGGCTCCGCAGCAATATTTAACCCCACTCAGAACAGTATAATCAACTGCGGCTTTTTCCAGCAATGCAACTGCGGCCTGTGCCATAACTTTGTTGATGTACGTGCCTGCGCAGCCAGGAAAGTACACTACCGAGCCTGAACCTTCTTTGTAGACAGGAATTTCATCCATTTCGGCAATCTTTCTAAAAAGGTTATTCTCAGCCTCAGGATCTACCATCATCTGCCTGTCAGTAAGTCCGTTTTCGTTAACCCATTTCTGCCTGGCAGGAGAAATAAGCATTTTAATTCCCAGCCCCTCAGGGCAGGCATTTGTACAGAGCCCGCAGGTCAGGCAGCGCAGCAAGGATGTGGTATCGATATCCGATCTTCCTTCCAGATACCCATAAAGTCGGTCAAGTAAACTGAGGTCGTTGTAGCGAGGACATACCTCAAGGCATTGTCCGCATCCGGTACATCTTGACCTGTGCTCTTCTACTATTTCCATTTTTTAACTCCATATCATTTTAAACTTGTGCGACTTATTCTATCTTGACTCATGCTATCTTTAACGGGGATTATAACCCTAATTTGACAGAAGTATAAATATTATAATGAATAAATTGGCTCCATGCTTCTGTTTTCTTCATACAATTGAAGTTTCCTTATCGTGCTCTCTAATTTTTACTATTTCCGTTTTCCTAAAAAGTTCGATGTCGATGCAATAAGTGTTTTATAAGACAATACTTTATCAATTAGTAAATTCTGTTAAATTAGGGTTATACATTTTTCTGTTCATCTCCTAATTTTTTATTTCAGAGACAGATTTTTACAAATTATGTATCAAATCATGCCAAAAAGTTAAAATTGCTTCTTTAAATGCTTTCCCATGCATCTTCGGTTAAGTTAGGAATCGTGACAGGTTGGGCTTAACTGTATTATTTTGAGTAATCCGAGATTGAATCAAGACTTGAAGAACTGGAAAAGAAGCTGAATAGCACTTAGAATCAAAAAAATAATAAAAAGAGTGGGGCCGCTGAGATTCGAACTCAGGACCTCCGCTGAAGACTCAATTTAACCATTGCAATTATAAGCTAAGTTTAATTGCAATTTACGTAGTATTAAGCCTTTGATATTAAACTCTTTAATAAAGAATTTTGCCTCACAAAAGCATTCGTGAGAAAGACTGGACTCTTAATGGCTCGTGGCTCGAACGGAATATCATTTTGAAGAATGGTTACGCACAAAAATCTCTGAACATACAAACAGATATACTTTAGTGTTTTTTGACATTGTTTGAGAACCGAAATATAAGCAAACCTATTGATTTAAAGATTTTTATAAAAGAATAGAGAGGAAAGTAGATTACTCAACTAGTTAGTTATTTTGACACCGACTTTCCGTTTAACCTTTTTACTTCTATGCCTTATAAGCGATTTCACCATCTACCAAAACCATGTAAGTGGTAGAAAACGTATCAAATGGGTGACCATTCATGATGACGATATCAGCATCCTTACCCTTTTCAATACTACCAACCCTGTCATCTATGCCCAGTATTTTGGCCGGATTTATTGTTATTGCTTTGAGAGCTTCGTATTTATCCATTCCGTCTTTAACAGATAGCGCCGCACACAAAGCAAGGTACTGGATCGGAATTACAGGGTGGTCTGTCATAATTGCAACCATTATGCCATTCTTTGACAATAATCCGGGGTTTTTAAAGCTTAAGTTTTTAAGCTCTATCTTTGTCCTTCCAGCAAGATTGGGCCCAACTATACATGGATAGTTTTCTTTTTTAAGTTCATCAAGCATTAAGTATCCGTCAGTTACATGCTCCAGTGTAAGCTTCAGGTTGAACTCTTTCGCGATCCTGATTGCTGTATATATATCATCAGCCCTGTGTGCATGAGCTTTTAATGGAATCTCACCTTTCAGGACAGGAATCAGGCTTTCAAATTTTATATTGTACTCAGGCCCGTCTTCACTTTTTGCAGTGGATTTCTCTTTTTTAGACATATATTCAGCTGTTTTAAAAAGGACCTCTCTTAACATAGCTGCTGTTGCTATCCGAGTTGTTGGAGTCTTATTTTTGTCTTTATAAACTCTTTTGGGATTTTCCCCAAAAGCAACTTTCATCGCAACAGGTGCTTTAATTATCATATTGTCTATTCTTGTACCATATGTTTTTATTGCAGCAAACTGCCCACCAATAACATTAGCACTTCCCGGACCTACTGCTGTTGCAGTAACCCCGGAGCTTAACGCTTCGCTGAAGCAAATATCATGAGGGTTTATTCCATCGATTGCTCTGAGCTGGGGTGTAACAGGATCAGTATCTTCGTTAGCGTCTGCTCCTTCAAAGCCCATAGAGTCTTCAAAAATTCCGACATGTGAGTGTGCATCTATAAAGCCCGGGAAAACAAGTTTGCCACTTGCATCAATTGTATTATCTGCTTCTTCACTTATACTGCCAATCTCTACTATCTTATTGCCCTCAATAAGTATATCCGCATTTTCCAGTACCACGGACTCTGACATTGTATAAATTTCTGCATTTTTAATTAATGTTCTCATAACTTTCCCCCTTTTGTATTAGTTATCTTATACTATCTTATATTAAAGGAAATTAATATAATTTTTTTTAGTAATATATAAAAGTCAAATCCTTTTTTCTAAAAGAGTTTAGTAAAACAGGCCCGCTGAGATTCGAACTCAGGACCTCTGCCGTGTGAAGTCTATTTGACCCTGATGAAGAAAACAAGGCTATTATGCCAAATCTGTGCCGGCGAGAAATGAGAAGATATCCATAGTGATCGAATATAATTCTAGAAATATAAATCTAAAAAACTTCTTTTAATCTAAAAAACTTCTTTTTGGTTTTAATTTTCATCTTAATAGCTATTAAAAACAAAATAAGTTTTAAGAGAGCTCAATGCAAGTTTCTAATACCTCTGACGTATTAATATATTTATGAAACCCTTACAACTGACTGCCGTAATCTTCTGCCTGGCCCTGGTACTCGTTGCAGCCGGATGTACAGATCCAGAAGAAACTCCTGTTGAAACAGCTTCGGAACAAACGAGTCCTACAACTACTCAAAATACCGTCACTCAATCAGGCCAGAACCTTACCGTGCATTTTCTGGATGTTGATCAAGGGGACTCAATCCTCCTGGAGATTGGTGGAAAATCCATGTTAGTTGACTCAGGAGAAAGCGACCAGGGAAAAGTTGTCACATCTTACTTGCAGGACAAGGGAATTTCAACACTGGATTATGTAGTTGCAACTCATCCACATTCTGATCATATCGGTGGGATGAACGATATTCTTAACAACTTTCAGGTAAAACATTTTGTTGACAGTGGATACCCTCATACTTCTAAAACTTACGAGAATATGCTGACCACTATTGATACGAAGAATATTCCTTTTGAGGTAGTTCGGGCTGGTCAGACAATTGACTTTGACCCTGCTGTTGATATCGAAGTGCTGAATCCTGCAAGCACATATTCCGACGAGCTAAATGAAAACTCCGTGGTTCTCAAAGTAACGTATGGCGACACTTCGTTTTTGCTCATGGGAGATGCAGGTCTGGAATCAGAAGAAAACATAATGGAAGCCGGATACGATGTAGATTCTGATATCCTTAAGGCAGGACATCATGCAAGCACATCCGGCAGCGGAGAAGCCTTTATTTCAGCCGTAAGTCCTGAAGTAAGTATAATCGAAGTTGGAGCAGGAAATGACTATGGGCATCCTCATGAGGAGGTCCTTGATAGACTGCAGCAGGCTTCAACGGTGTATAGAACGGATCTTGACGGCACAATCACAGTTACAACAGACGGATCAACTTATACTGTAACAACTGAAAAAACCGGAAATATCTCCAGTAGAAGTGAAGCTTACACTCCTACAGATTCAACAACTGAAGAACAATCCGAAGAATACGTGGACTCAAGCTCTACCGAATCAACCGTGTATGTGAGCGACCTGAATCTTCAAGATGAATGGGTTCAGATATCAAACAAAGGGTCTTCTCCAGTTTCCCTGAACGGCTGGAAAATTGAAGATGAAGGCAATAAACATACATATACGTTTCAGCCCTACACCCTGAATGCGGGATCCACCGTAACTGTATTTACCGGAAAGGGCACAAACTCAGCTACTGAGCTTTACTGGCAATTAGACGACCCTATATGGAACAACGATGGTGACACAGCATATCTTTACGATAATAGTGGAAAGCTGATCTCAAAACTGGAGAGCTGAAGATGGAAAACTTCAAAGTT
>CAYSZA010000195.1:0-5923 GCA_964435275.1 uncultured Methanosarcinales archaeon
CTGGATTGTATCGGCTTCTTCGGGGTCTTTATCGTCCCGGATGCGGATAAAGCGCGGGAAACGCAGTGCAAAGCCTGAGTCGTAGTTGGGGCTTTTCTGGATCTCTTCAAAGGCGATCTCAAGGACGATTTTCGGCCTGACTGCAAAGACTCCTCCTGCCTCTCCACCTTCCATCAGGCCGGAGAGCATTTCTGTGAGCTCTTTTAGCTGATCGTCGGTCAGGCCGGTGCCCACCTTGCCAACCTGGAGAAAACGGCCCGTCTCGGGGTCATAACAGGCAACTGTGTAAGAGCCTATGAGATTTGCACGCCTGCCAAAGCCCCATTCGGCTCCCACGACTACAAGGTCAAGAGTTTCCATGAGAGGCTTTTTCTTAAGCCAGTTTTTGCCGCGTTTGCCAGGGGAATAAACCGAATTCGGGTTTTTGACCATGAGACCTTCGTGCCCGGCTTTTAAAGCTTCCCTGTAGATCTGTTCTATAAGCTCGAGGTCTCCGGTTATTACCTGTTTGTCCACGCAGATGGATTTTGAATCCTCGGTTGACCTTTCCACGCAGGATTCGAGCGCTTTCCTCCGTTCAAGCAGAGGCAGGTCGATCAACGTTTTGCCGTTCAAGTACATAATGTCAAAAAGGTTGAGCTGAATAGGGATGCCAAGGGCTTTTTCCTCCACGTCGTACTTGCGCCGGAAACGTTTGAGAATTTCCTGAAACGCCCTGGGCTTGCCGTTTTCATCCACTGCGACGGCTTCCCCGTCAAGAATTGCCGATTCAGCCTTTACATGTTTGCGGACTATCTCTACAAGGTCAGGGAGGGAATTTGTGACATTTTCAAGCTTGCGTGAAAAAAGCATAACTGAGTTTCCAGCCTTATGGATCTGGACTCTTGCCCCATCGAATTTCCATTCGATTGCAGCCTCCTTCATTTCCCTGATATCGGCATCTATGTCGGGGCTGATCTGGGAGAGCATCATCTTTATCGGGCGGTTGATTTCGATTTCCAGGTGTTCGAGGGCTTCCATTCCGCCTTTCTTGGCAGTTGCAGCGACTATCCCGAGATCATTCGTAACCATAAAGGCGTGTTCGACCACATCCGCAGGCACGGAAAAAGCTTTTGCAATTGCGTCTCTTACAACACCTTCCCCAACGCCTATTCGGAGTTCCTCAAGCGCAAGCCTGGAGATATATTTTGCTTCCCTTGGAGTAGAGGAGTTGAAGAGAAACTGAAGATTTTTTATCTTAACTTCCTGTGAACCTTTTCCTGAGGCTTCGGAGGCGATTTTGAAGCGGTTATAGACTTCCGTTATTGAGAGCTCGGGCTGTTCTTCGAGGAAAGAAGAAAAAGTGACCTGATTTTTCCTTTTTTCCTTGAGGATAAGAAGAGCTGTATCTCCGATATCTCCGGTAGTCCGGATAAGAGATTCTATGCTTTTTATAGACATACCTGAGGCTCTGGAGAGCGAAACATACAGCAGGCTCGTGCCAATTCCCAATTGCTGTCCACTCCAGGCAGGAAAAACCTCACTCATAATAAAATGAGTCGCAATGGGTAGCTCTTCTACATCGACTTTTTTAAGAAGTTCGGCAACCCGGTTTGTAGTATCAATAGTACTCGAGATCTTTTCAATCGCCTGGCAGGTCTCTGAAAATTCCCTGAAACTTGTCATGATCCACGCAACTTTTCAGTTTTATTTTTTTCGAATCCGGGCAAAACCTTAATTCTCAATTTATCAATTCCCGTAAATTGCGATCAGATCGCTGAGAATTGCACTTGCGGTCTCAATAGGGCCAGCGCCCTTACCCGTAACCGTAATTTCTCCTGCAAGCTCGGTATCTACTGATGCCACGTTCAGGGTTCCTCCGACTGCAAGAGGATGGTTGATAGGTACAAGCCTCGGAGCTACATGAATCCTTTCCCTGCTGACTTCCCCTATGAGTTTGATCACATGCCCTCTCTCATAAGCCATCTCTAGGGCTTCAGGCGTGACTTTCGTGATTCCTGTAACTTCAACGTCCTTATAAGTAATGTCAAGTCCGAAGATCGAGTTGGCAAGAATTACGAGTTTGCAGGCCGTATCGATTCCTTCCACATCATATGTGGGGTCAGTCTCAGCAATTCCGAGTTGCATTGACTCGGCAAGAATGTCGTTGTAGCTTGCCCTTTCCTCAAGCATTCTTGTCAGGATATAATTGCAGGTACCATTCAGGATTCCTTTGACACTTTTAACCTTATTGCCTGCTAGCACTTCGTTTGCCAGGTTAATAATGGGCATTGAACCGCCCACAGTCGCTTCGAACCGGAAATGTGAGTCTGCTGCCTTTGCGGTTTCCATGAGTTCCCTGTATTTGAGGGTAAGGGGTCCTTTGTTGGAAGTAATAACATCTTTTCCGGTTTGGAAGGCTGCAAGCATGTTCTGCAGACCTGCTCCGCCGGTGTGTATATTCGTAGGGGTGGTTTCTATTACCAGTTCATGGGCTACGGATCGGATAACCTCGACTCCGGAAATGTTCTCAAGGGCTACCGTTCCACCAGTCTTCTTCCTGGCAAGGCAGTCGGCAAGATCCACGCCTTCAGGATTAATAGTAGCGCCCTTCGAGTCCACAACAGCAACCACTTTTACTTCCAGCCCGATACTTTCAAGATACTCTTTTTTCATAAGGAGTACTTCAGCCACGCCCTGTCCGATTGCACCGAACCCGAGAATGGAACAGCACACTGTTTTCATGTTTTCAAATCTCCTAAAACTATTTTTCAGGCCTGGATATCAATTGGAAGAACCATAAGCAGGTCTTTTTTTGCCGAGACTTCTTTGAGAATAGTGAGTGCCTTGTGCAAATCCTCTTTACCGACAGCATCGATTTTCATGAGAGCGGAAGAAAGCATGTTTATACCGGGCATGGAAAGGGAAAGATCCACAACCTCAGCAAACCCTGTCTTGTCAATCTCATCAATCGTATCCTGGATCCCTGTGTGGACCACGTGCCCAATGAGCACTACGTTTATGCTTTCCCTGAAGCGGTGTTCTCCGACTCTTACCACTCTAATTCCGTTTTCTTCAAGTTTCGACTTTATTGTTTCAACACTTTCAGGCCTGGTTTCAAGCACAAGCTTTACGGGCACGGTTTTTCTGGGGGTTCTTTTCTGATGGTGATGTACAACTGTTATCAGGTTAGCCTTGCATTCCGAGAGAGGCTGGAGGGCTAATAGCATCTGCCCGGGTACATCTTTTAATTCAATGTCCATGGTAACTCGCATGTTGTCCCTCGTACATTTTTAATAATCCCTTGTGCAATTTAAGTAATAGTCCATAAGTCTATCAATGTTAGATCCAGCAGCTTACTGTCAGGGTTGAAGTGATATATCAGAGTATCCGGCTCCAATACAGCCATCTTGTTTCATGAACCTGATTTTTATAACCTGATTTCCAAATCCCGCGATGCAGGGCCCTGTCACTCTGATCAGGTGTAGCACATTTACATTTATGTCCAGTAAGCAATTGTTTGGGCGTAAGAGATCAAAAAGGGTATTCAAATATGCCATGTATTCCAAACATTGTTAACCCTTTCTGCTGCTTAGTAGATGAATTAAGTTATATAGTTTACTGTTTATGGATCTTCAAAAAAGACTTTATAGGGTACTGTATTCGCCTACTCCTTCTTACTTCCGCGTTCCCTGTGCCTTGAAATATGAATGTCCGGAATACGGATTATATTTCCCCTTCCTCTTTTGAATTTCTCAATGAGCCCGCGCTCCTCAAGGTCCGAAAGCATAAGACTGACTTTGGACTCTGAATAGGGGGACTTTTTTCGCAGTTCTCTCTGGGTGATTCGATTTCCGCTAGCTTTGACCATTTCCAGAAGTTCTTTCAGATCCTCAGGAAGATTGTGTTTTGAATGTTCATGAGCTTCAGGACTCGGTTTATCCGGCTTTTTCGGCTCATTTTCATGAAAATAAGAATCTGGAAGCGTCTGAGTCTTTTCTTCGAACTTGCTACTCTGCTGTATAGTTTTGCCAGCCCCTGATATGTCTCCTGATTTTCCATAAAGTTGTTCATTGTCCATTCCAGAAATTTCAATAATGTTTTCTGCTGAACCAGTTCCAGCTTCTTCAGAAAAAACCGCATTCTTTATGGGGCTTTCAGGCTGCAGAAGGTATTGCTCTCGGTTTTCTTCAGGAAAAAAGACGGTTGCCAGTTTTTCGTGCCTCTTCTTTAAAAAGTAACCAGCCAGCAACAGAACTATAAGAACCAGGAGAACCGAAACTAAAACGGTATACTGAGAGCCTGGTCGAGATACAGGTCCTGCTTCTTCATAATCCAGGCTGGGGACCTCAAACTCATCCTGGTTCAGAAGCTCTTCATCGTAAGGTGGGAACAGTAGAAGGTCATGTACATACTCTCCTTCCCCAGAAATCACAACCTCTTCCTGAGCTCTATAGACGATCCTGTTTCCTTCAAGATAACTGGCATTTATTGTATAAGTTCCGGGAGTGAGATTGAAGGAATATTCCGAGTCTGTCGCAATAAAGTTCTGCACAGGGGTAGAATTAATTTCTACAACTGAGTTGTTAAGGGGCTTGAAAGTATACCACTCGTAAACTGTCCCGTGAATTGTGGCTGCAATTGCATTTCCCTGAGACACTATAAGGAAAAAGAAAACAAGTGCCAACCCACAGAGCTTTCTAAAATTCACGCAATGTTAAAGGAGTTTTTAACATAAATCTTTTACTTTTCTTGATAAAGAGTTTCGCAAAAAATAAATGCACATTAAAGCTTTATCAAGGAAATAAAGAACTTGTGAAGCTTGAAAGCCCATATCTGCCCATTAACGAGACTCATTCAGAAAAGAATGCTTATATTTACCTTAATCCATATAACAGTATCAGAACTTATAAAGGGAGGCAGTCAGATGAAAAAATCAAGAGTTGTGAGATGTCTGGCTTGTTTTATAATTATATTAACATTAATCAGTTTACTGCCAGGAGGCTCCCTCGCTGCCAGAGATTCTTCTGAATATGGAAACGGCAGCCTTAATCAGTATATGCGTGAAGAGGCCCGCAATTCATACAGGAATGAAACGGAAAACGTGGGTGAAACCAGCAATTCTGAATCCGATGCGGAACAACAGCAGAAGAATCTCAGCTCAAAACGCCAGAATAAAGTATCCGAATACAAACAGGAAAGAAAACAATTAGAGGAAGAACTCCAGTTTCATAAACAAGAATACAAAGAAACAAAAGAAAATTTTCTCAAGGTCAGGAATCGTATTCGGGCGGAAGAACTTGACCCTAATTCCGAAGAGGCTCTCAATGCTACAAAGCTCTACCTTAACTCAAGTATTAACTATATGATAGCTCATCTTTCAAATGTAAGGAGCAATATGGCATACTCAAACGGGAATGGAACGGAAGAAAAAATTATTGCCATTGATGAAAAGATTAAATCACTTGAAGTTGAGAGGGCAAACATTATAAATGCGTCAAGCCAGGAAGAGCTTGTGGTCGTGGTCAGGTCCGTACGCGGAGTATGGAATAATGCTGAAAAAACCAGCCTTGCAGGCGCAGGGCAGACTGTCAGTAAGAAAATTGGAGAATTTCTTAAAGAATCCGAGAACCTTTCTGAAAAACTTGGGGTAAAAATCGAGAACCTGAAAACAACTGGCGCTAACACTGCTGAGCTTGAGACCGAACTTGCCAGCTACATCTCGTATATAAAATCTGCACAGGAGAAGAAAGAAGCCGCAGATTCAATCTACAATGGTGAGAACGTCACCCGGAAAGATATGCAAACGGCGAACAATTACCTTCGTCAGTCCCTCACTGATATCGGCAAGGCAAATAAGATACTAAGGGAAATTTTCGGTGAGCTGAAGGACTACGAACTTGAGCAAAACAATGTAACTGATGTCAAAAATCTAACAAACTGA
>CAYSZA010000196.1:0-5863 GCA_964435275.1 uncultured Methanosarcinales archaeon
TCATAAATAAAAGAAGTTAAGCTTTCTAATTAAGATTTTTCATATCAATTTTATTTGATATCTAACATGCTGTTATACCCAACTTTTTTCTGGACTTCGAGGTCTTAAATTACAATATATCAACACTTTTTGATATATACCTCGCGGGGTTTTATAACTTAAGACTTTTAAACTAATTTGAGGGATTAACCTGTCCTTTTTGAATAAATCATACCAGAAATTGCTGAAATTCTTGTAAAGATCCGCTGCACTCATTGCTTGCCTGATTTTTCCTGCTCGTTTTCCCGCCGGAAAATCTCCAGCGGCGCAACATGCGGGATTGAGAGATCGACCCCTGCCTCGTAGCCATAGGCTTCCTGAATCTCCACGGCCATGGCATGCATGAAAAGGGCATTCGGGATGTCCATGGGACAGAGTTCTTCGCACTGCCCGCAATTTACACAGGAATCTGCAACAAGAGAATAGCGCAGCATATGGAAGGCAAAGGAAGGAGGGACAGTTCCAGGGGCATCTACGGTAAAGTTCGATGGATTTGTCATTTGAAGGGCAGGGCAGACTTCAATGCAGGTGTAGCACTTGATGCAGCGGGAAGTCTCATCCACCATTTGCTTCAGGCGGCTTTTTCCCTCCCCAAGAGCCCGGAAGTCTTTCTCTCTCCAGCTATCGGACAGGTTCAGCATCGACTGCTCGTCTTTCTTCCGGATCTCCAGCCCTTTCGGGACGGGGGGAAGCGTATCAACCACGCCTGCAGCTATTGCCTGCTCAAGCAACTCTGCGCCTTTCGGGCTGCATACTTCAACGAAGGTTGCGTCAGTGCCAATAACGCCCCATTCGCCACAGGCGAGGTCTGCCTGTCTCGGGATTTTCAACTTGCAACGCCTGCAGTTGCTCCTTCTTCCCATATTTTCCTCTTCCAGTTCGTCCATAGATGTGGAAAACTCCCCTGCCGGGGTTTCGATAATAAATTTCCCTTTGGAAATCCTTTCCTTCGTAACCGAATCAGGGTCTACTCCAAACTTCCGTGCAACCATAGTCCTTCCCGTTTCCGCAGTTATTGTGCCTCCACAGTTCAGGCCCACCATGAGGATATTTTCCAGCCTGATTTCTCCCCGTTTTGCAAGCTCATAAACCCCCATCATATCGCAGCCTTTCAAGGCAGCTGCAATCTTTATGTCCTCTGCCTTTCCCAGGTACCTGGTGAAATGTTTGGACAGAAGAAGAGTCCCGAAATGCAGGGAACCCGAAGTCTCCGAAATTTCTGCCGGGTCCGTAATCAGCGTGGGGACAGCATCATAGAGGTCAGCGCCTTTTCTGACCCCGAGTACTGCGTCAACTCTTCCGCTCTCCAGTGCGAACTTCAGCAGGGCTGAAACTGCGCCGCCAGACTCACCTTTTTCCAGTAATTCATGGTCGCAGGCACGGGCATAAAATACGTCTCCTTCCTGAGGTTTCATAATTCCCCCTCCCTGAGTTTGCCTTCTTCAGGTTCTAATTTACCTTTTTCAGGTTCTATTTTACTTTCTTTGGTTTCTATCTTACCTTCTTCAGGTAATATTTTTTCAATCTTTACCGCACATGCCTTGTATTCCGGAATTTTTGCCACGGGGTCGAGAGCCCCGATTGTCAGCACGTTGGCCGCACATTCCTTGAAATGGAAGGGGATGAAGACAACTCCGGGTTTTATATCTTCAGTGACCAGTGCAGGGATTATTATTTCCCCCCTGCGGGAAATTACACGGACTTTTTCCTGGGTGCTGATTCCCAGCCTTCTTGCATCCATTGGGTTAAGCTCAACCCAGCCGGTCCTGACTTCGGAGTCAAGGGTTTCCGACCTGCGGGTCATGGTCCCGGTATGCCAGTGCCAGATGATCCTTCCTGTAGTAAGGATTAAGGGATATTCCGCATCCTGAACTTCGGCAGGAGGTTTCCACTCAACCCGGGAAAACTCTCCAAGCCCGTCAGGTGTGGTAAACTTTTTGGTGTACAGGATGGGCGTTCCCGGATGGTCCTTTTCAGGGCAGGGCCACTGGAGAGCGTCAGGGTTTTCAAGGCGCCTGTAACTCATGCCCGCATACTGGGGGGTAGCCTTTGCAATTTCCTCAAAGATCTTGGCCTCGTCTGAGTAAGAAAACTGCGGCCCGTATCCCATATATCCGGCAATTTCGCAGATTATGCGCCAGTCTGCTTTAGCTTCACCCGGAGGGTCAAGGGCTTTCCGGAGCCGCTGTACTCGGCGCTCAGTGTTGGTCTGGGTCCCGTTCTTTTCTGCATAACAGGCCGCAGGCAGGACAACGTCAGCATGCTCTGCAGTCTCGCTCAGGAAAATGTCCTGCATGACCAGGAATTCCAAGTGCTCCAGGGCTTTTTTTGTCCTGTTGAGGTCAGGGTCAGTGAGCATGAAATTTTCTCCCATATTGTACACGCATTTAACAGCCGACGTTCCTTCAGCAAGCTGCTCCATCAGCTCCGTGACCGTGAGCCCTGGCCCTTCCGGAAGTCCACACACGCCCCATAGAGATTCCATTTTCCTGCGGTTTTCCGGGTCTGCGACCTTCCGGTAGCCCGAATACACATCAGGCAAGCAGCCCATATCGCATGCGCCCTGCACATTGTTCTGCCCCCTCAGAGGGTTGACCCCTCCTCCCGGGACTCCGAGGTTTCCGGTCAGGAGCATCAGGTTTGCCGTGGATCTCACATTGTCCACCCCAACCGTGTGCTGGGTGATGCCCATTGAATAAAGGAGAGCAGACGGTTTTGAGTGGGCAATCCACTCGGCTGCAGTTTTTAAGTGCTCCTCAGGCACTCCTGTAATTTTTGAAACGTTTGGAAGAGAATAGGTCTCCTGCATTACCACGGCTTTCATTTCCTCGAAATTTCTTGTCCTTTCCGAGATAAATGCCGAATCCTCCCAGCCGTTTTCTATAATATGGTGCATGAGCCCGTTTAAGAGGGCTACATCAGTGCCTGAGTACATTGAAAGATAGAGGTCTGCCTGTTTTGCAGTGGGCGTGAAGCGGGGGTCAGCATAGATTATTTTAGCTCCTTTTTTCTTCGCAAGCATTACCCTCCTTCCTATGAGGGGGTGCTGCTCAAAGGTATTGCTCCCGATAATGAAGATGCATTTTGACTCTTCTAGGTCCGGGATTGAATTCGTCATCGCCCCGGAGCCGAAAACTGCAGCGAGGCCAGCAACTGTGGAGGAGTGGCAGAGCCTTGCACAGTGGTCGACGTTTGGAGTCTTGAGGACGGCCCGGGCGAACTTCTGCATAAGGTAGTTATCCTCATTCGAGGTCTTTGCCGAGGAGAGACATGCAATCTCCTCAGGGAGAAAACTCTTGAATTTCCTTGCTATAAGAGCCAGTGCTTCTTCCCAGCTCGCTTCCACAAGCTGCCCGTTTTTCCTGACCAGCGGCTTTACAAGCCGATCCTTGTTATGGATGAATTCATGAGCATACCTGCCCTTCTGACAAAGCTTCCCTGCATTGACAGGAGCTCGGTGCCAGGGCTCGATGCCTACAGCCCTTCCGTCCTTTACTACAATGTTAAAGCCGCATCCTGTTCCACAGTAAGGACAGGTTGTGGACACGTATTTTAATTGCATGTTCCCCTTCCCCTGAATAAATTGATACGTTCTGATAAGCTGGTAATCCTTAATAACCTTTAAGATAAGTTCATGTGACTTTTTAATGTCTCTACCTATTGATTTTTAACCTACATTCGATAGTAAGTACCTCTTAACATGGTTAAGTTTTTTATTGGATTTTTAACGGAAAAAATTGGAAATCAACGTCAGATAAGTTAAACTTATTACATTATTTGCTATTTTTTTCCCGTCAACAAGAAATATAAATTTGTGAATAAATTATCAATCTTTTAAAATTATACACATTGATATTATTTTAAAAGATTAGAGGAAATCGATAGCATCAAAAAAATGAATTTCTACATTCACCTGCCGAAAGCAGGTTTAGTATAAATATTATGGAAATTCAAAAGTTGCCTGCTATGCAGGCAACTGCGTAAGTCCTATACAGGTAATATTTAACTGTTCCAATAGTGGACCGTTTATTCTTAATTCTGCTTTTGTTTCTTAACTACAAGAACAGAAACCTTCGAGTGCCTTACCACCTTATCTGTTACACTTCCAAGTAAAAATCTTTCTAATCCTCCTTTACCAAGGGTTCCCATTAATATCATATCTATTTTGTTCTGCTCTGCAAACTCCAAGATTGCATTAGCAGGGTTGCCCTCTACAACTACCTTCATAATCTATTTCCTTATCCTCTGCAACCTTCTTCGCGTACTGGATGGCATCATTTCCTTCTTGACGCAGCGTTTCCTCTGTGACGTTCCAGTTAGAACCCAGATGAATCGGTGTTTCCAGGACAGGCGGTACATATGCGTCTTTATTAAACACATAAAGAGCATAGACCTTCGCACCCATAAGTTTTGCAAGTTCCATTCCTTGAAGTACAGCGTTTTGACTAAACTTAGACCCGTCTGTTGCAATCAGGATTTTTTGAAAAGTAGTGTTGAGAGCTATTTACCTCCCCCCATTTCCAGAATAGTATTGAGCTGCTTTGATGCCTCAGCTAAATGCAAACAAAAAGTATTACAGTACTATTTAAGATAAAAGCAAATAAAGATATGCGTAACTATTCGGGTTCTTTTTTCTAAATTTGTTTCTATTTTTCTTCTTTTTCTTGTTAAGACAAGTTTCAGGATTGTTCTGGCTTTCATAAAGTCGAAAGCATTCACTATTGTAACAGGACATAAGAGATCAAATCCTCTACCTACAGAATACTCCCCGAAGCAGGAAGATAGTTTCAACCTTGTTGAACTCTATACTGATGCTACCTGTTTTTTTGCCAGAGACTTTAAAAGCACTCCACTCTCTAATCTGCAGAGGCTGAGTACTGCGCAAGGCACTAGGCAATTTGAGCAGTACTTGGCTTTCTATACTCTGTCAATCACGTAATTATTCTTAATATTCAGAATTTCCTTCATGGGAATTTTCATATGAGAAAACTTCTTTATCTTTTTACATGGAGTTTCGATGTCAACAATAATTTTATTTCCTTCTTTACTTCCACGTATTTTATGAACAAACCCACAAATATTGGAGTTACAGTAATTTCGATCAATAGGCCACCCTCTAATAGAACCCGAAGCTGATAAACAGTCATATCAGTATAAGGAAAGCTCCAAGCTTTGTTGATATTTAATTTCACTGTTTTATTACCCAAATTTGACAGAATTTACTGATTGATAAAGTATTATCTTATGAAAAACGTATTGCATCGACATAGAATCTTTCAGGAAAAAATGAAAATAGCAAAAATTAGAGAATACAATAAAGAAACTTCAATTGTAGGAAGAAAAAAGAAGCATGGAGCCAATTTATTCATTATAATATTTATGCTTCTGCCAAATTAGAGTTATTATCAAAGCAATAATCAGTAATGAAAATAAACCAATATCTTTAAATGGTATATGAGTATAATTGCATATACTCATATGTAGGCGGTGATGCCCACGGATATTGTTTCCATATTTAAGGCGCTGGCTGATGAAAACAGAATAAGGATACTGAATCTTTTAAAAAATGGGGAATTGTGTGTCTGTGATATTGAAGCGGTTTTAGGTATTAAGCAATCTAATACTTCCAGGCACCTTAACAGACTGAAAATAGCAGGAATTATCGCTTCTGAAAAAAAATCCCAGTGGGTATACTATCGACTCAATGATCCTGTTTTTCTAAGATTTCCGTTCCTCTTAATGGTCATTAGCGATGAAATAGAAAAAATTGGCATTTGTAAAGACGACTTAGCACTATTGGAAAAGCTCAAAGCAAGCGGTAGAA
>CAYSZA010000197.1:0-5841 GCA_964435275.1 uncultured Methanosarcinales archaeon
CATGGGACAGCAGCCATCGTTCTATCAATCCTTTTCGAAATTTTATCTTCGACTTCCCCCGAATAAATGTCAACAGTTTGATTTCCCAAAATTTTCAGTTCACTATCAACCTTACCGAAACCGGTGTCAAGAGCTGCTCCTTTATTTACTGTAACTGCGCAGATGCCGTTTGCAACCCCGATTCTGATGTCAGTGTCCACTCTATTCAAGGTTGCTTCAAATTCATCAGGTTCGACTGGCGGGTTTGAATTTCGGATTTCTCTCTTTACCACGGAGATAAGTCCGACTGCGAGTTCTTCCGTTGTAGATTTTTGGATTAGTTCGTCGTCAGAAAGGCTACTAAGGTAGTTTGTTGTCAGTGAGCGAAGTCTATTTTCTTTGATCCAGCTTGAGACAACAGGGTTTGAACTTACTTCAGCGGCTACGTTTTCAACTATTTGAGACCTCATTTCCTGGGCGTATGTGTGCTTCAGGTTGTAGACTTCACTATTCAGGCGAGTTGTATCAAGGGAAAGGTTCTGTTCGCTTAGATTCTGCTCAAGCAGGAGAACTTCTTTGTTCAGGGTTGATATGCTCTGGCTGATTTGCTGTGAGGTTTCGGTTTTTACGTATTCGTTGCTTGAGGTGATAGCCCCTGCGATTTCCTCGGAGATGCCGGTTGTGAAAATGCAGGTATTCCGGACGCCAAGGGGATAAATCGTTTTTCCGCTCATGGAGTCGGTCCATTCATACTCTTTTCGGAGGTCGAAATCAGGATCGTGGTAGAGATAGTTGGGCTTCTGGTCAACAATCAGGGTCAGGTTTTCTGTCCAGTTGTATTTGCTTTCCGGCTGGCCGGTGATGGTCATTGTGGATATTATGCCCATGTCTTCACCGAGAGCCGAAGAAGCTCTTTCCACTGCCGGATTATTAAAAAGAGTCATTGGGCCTGATGTCACGCTATCAAGCGAGCTGATATCAAGACCTTTTTTCTGCAGGGCCTTGAGGATATAGGAATTGAGGTCAGAATCCAGTTTACTGTTTTTCCGGTTGATATCTTCGATCAGCCTGTTATAGGCTTCATTTTTTGCAATGTAGCGGGCAGAGTCGCTTGAGGTGTACATGTTTCTCGAAGGAGTGAGGTACTGCGTTTTATTTACGTACAGTTTCCGATCTTTTTCCAATTTCTCCATGAGTTTTTGAGCAGTCTCTACCTGAAGGTCTGTCGGATCCTGGCCCGGAGAGTTGATAAGAGAGTAATTGAAGGCTGGATTGTCCTTTTTCACCGAATCGAGCACTGCCAGCACCTCTTCTGCCATTATCCTGTGCAGCCAGGGCGGAATATTGCAATTGACAGCGTGTCTGGCCAGATAGTGTCCGTCAGGGTATGCCCAGAAGGTACTCTCGATTGCCCTTAAATCCACATAGGCATCCCTGTATTTGTCGGCAGCATCGGAACAGCAGGGATCAAACCTCTGGGTTTCGTTTATGCTGCTGTCTGAGCTGTCTGGCTCGTCCGGGTTACCTATAGGGTTACCTATATCATCCGAACCGTCTAAGTTATTTGCATTGCCTGCAGCGTCTGAATATAGAGTTGTTTCCCTGTATTCTCGTTCTATTGGATCGGAATAAGTTGATATACCTGCATAGCCGCCTGTCGGAGGGCACCTGTGGTAGATTACTGTTAGTTTTTCTGCCTCTGTTTCAGTATGGGAAAGCGATTCAGTATTGATTTTGATTACAGTTTCGGAGTCTGAACCGCCTGACTTATCATAATGTGTCACAGTAGTATAATTTCCGTCAGGCAACTGCTCCCTGGTTTTCCACTTGTAAGTATAATCGTAACCGTAGTCTATTTTCCATTTTGTTATTATTTTATAGGAGATCTCGTACCTGACTCGCCAGTCAAAAATGTGATCCTCCCGGTTCAGGTAACCTTCGCTCCTGTTTTCAACCGTGAGTGTATCGTTACCTGTATAGGAGAAGCGCGGTTCAATTCTCACATCGGTTATATCTACATAAACCAGGCTGACATTTGCCGCTGTAACAGACCAGCTGGTTACACTTCCTTCTGGAGGGTTAATTGAAGGATTTAATGCTTCGGAGTAAGAATTTCTGGTGGAGTCTCTCCAGGAATAAGAAGGCACCAGAGCCCCTTTGTGTGTTCCGGTTGCGAGATAGTCCGAGTCCCAGCTGACGGTTTGCTCGCTGGATAAAACCGAATCCCGGTGAAAATTCGCATCGATTACCGAGGTCAGCGGGTCAGGAGAGTTGAAGCCGTCTCTTAAAATTTGGCCCTGTACTGGTGCTGTATACACGCTATGCGTGACGGCATGGATAAGGTCAGGGGTTTCCTCTGCCCATAAGTGGTCGTTAAAGATCCAGCCGTCAAGCACACAGTCCATGTAATCCGAGGCTGAAACTTCGATTTTCGAGTACTCGGAAAGCTCTTCAAAAGAAGTGTTTGTCCCTTTAAGTGATTCGGCTATTCCTTTTTGCACATCCAGTGAAAATGATTTATTCTGCGCAAGCGAATCGTAAGTGGTTGTCAGGTTTACTCCTTTATCATTTTCATAGGCAGAGACTGAGGTGTTAGGACTGGTAGAGTTCGGCCTTGAGTTCAGGCCCGAAGATATTTTTCCGCTACTGGAAATATCTTCGTAAAGGACTTTTCCATTATAGTAAGTTGTGTAAGTTAGAGCCAGAGGGTCAACCGAATCAAAAATTCTTTTCTGGGTATAAAGCGTGGCCCCGTTAATTGAGCTTGAAAGAGCAGGATTTGTCAGGATGTTAAGAGGACCGTTTGCATAATGCTGCCAGGGGCCGTAGACGAAAGTTCTCAGGTTTGTTGCTCCTAACACGAGATTGGATGTCGAGTCAAGGCTTGAAGAGTTTCCAAGTTCGGTTTCGTATTCCCTGACGAGCTCTTCCAGAAGCGGTTCTCTTGAGGTGATTAGTGTGGAAAGATTCATACTGCCATTGAACTTTTCTCCGGATTCAAGATTAATAAGAGTGTAATTGAGGACAGGAACCTCAAAAATGTAATAAATAGTGTAATTTTTATCGGCAGGGGTATTGTAATCCCTGTCAATAGTCAACTTTTTGTCAGAGTAAATATTTCTCTTGTCAGCACGTGAGGTTTCCCGCTGCAAAGTTCCGGTTACCTTCCTTATTTTTATCTGCTCGGGTTTTATGTCAGGTTCTACATTGATTGCATACTCCATGAAAGTGTGGCTGTTTCCCTGGTAATTTACAGAGAGCAACCTGTTTAAAGCATCTGCCGTAATATCTTTTACAGGACTTGCTTCAATTACGAACCAGTCCGAGGCTTTGAGCTCGTCCCCGTAATAAAGCTCAATTGACGCATATCCTGAGGCAGCGGAGTATGGAATTCTCACGTCCTCCTGGAATGAGACCTTCTGGAAAAATCCAGTTGCCTGGCCGTAGTTCAGGTTTTTAATTTGACGGCCTGAGGAGTCATTGACAATCAACTTGATATCACGGTTTTTCCAGAGGGCTTCTATCTTACCCCATATATCGGAAGGCAGATTTATGGAAATCTGAAGTTTCTCTTCTCTTTCAAGGTTCTGGTTTTTTGGAATTATCATAAAGCCGTCATCAGAAAACCTGTCAACGGCATAACCTTCAGGCAGGATTACAGGATGTTCTCCCTGCCATTCGAGAGCTTCCATTCCTGCATAATTCAGGCAGCGAGCAAGGTCGAAAGAGGCAAGGTTTACGGCACTCTGCATGGGATCATTTTTCTCGGTCGTGTAAATTACCTCAGCGACCTCACTATCAATTTTAAGAAGGTAGACTGAAGTAAAAGTTGCAGCAAGTATAATGAAAATCCCGATTACAGCGTAGGGAACATATGCACAGGTATCTTCAACGAAAAATGAAAAGTCATCAGATAATTTACCGGACATGAACCCTATCCCCAAAAGAAAAACGAGTAAAACACAATCAAAACTGAAGTAAAAAATTATTAGAGTTCTCCCCCAATAAATACTTTACTTCTATGTGGAAAAGCCTATTAGTAATTAAAAGCTAAAAATTGAGAATAAGTCACAAAACAAGAATAGACAAAAATGAAAAAAGAGA
Source organism: uncultured Methanosarcinales archaeon (assembly GCA_964435275.1). Lineage (GTDB taxonomy): Archaea > Halobacteriota > Methanosarcinia > Methanosarcinales > Methanosarcinaceae > Methanosarcina. The sequence continues at coordinate 4,084 of CAYSZA010000197.1, forward strand.
CAAGATAAAAGTGACGTAAAGAAAAAGGCGGTGAAGGAAAACTCGTTTCTCTTGTCAACTACGACCATGCTAAAAATCCTACATATTCACAGCTTGTCAAATTTATCAAGAATGATACATCGGATCAAAAGAAATACTCCTCTACTTTATATCTGTAGCGACTTTGCCGAAGATGTCCACAATCTAAAGATATCCACAATGACGTAGAGAATAACTGGTAAAGTTGCTTAAATAACTCATGTTGAGATATTAAAATAGTTTTATAATAAATTATTTAAAAAATTTATTATATATTGTAAGCACTGCGCTCGAGAGCTGTTTTTGCTTTATACGCCCGGCACCGCTGGGTATGAAAGGACTGACCAACCTGTTATAAAATATTTTTGAGAATTCTACGCCAGCCATATCGACGTATCTGTAAAATAGATAGCTTAAGGGTATTATTAATAATAAAGACAGGACACAGGAAACTAAGACAGCTACAGCGTATGGTAATACCGGGTACAGGGCCAGGAAAAGTGCGCAGGTGAAACTGCTTATTACCAGGAAATGTATCAGGTACAGAGAATAGGATATTTTTCCGAGAAAGACTGGAACCGGGGAAGAAAAAATATTTTGCAGCCAGGGACTGTTCAATAAGACATACATTATCATGCCTGCACCGAGAATATGATAGGTCAACTTTGGGGTCTGGAAGAGACCGTTATTGAGAAATCCATATAAAGAATCACCTGTCACAAGGCCTACAGGGTACGACCCGAGAAATAACCCTGAAACCAGTATAAACCCTAATGTTACTTTATTACTCGTTTTTAATACCGGTTTCTTGCTGGCGAATGTGTCGGCAAGTCCCATTCCTATTATAAAAGCCAGATAATAAGAGTTGAAGAAAAGAACGGCTGCAGCAAGATAGAATGTCCAGCGGGCGCGCTGTGATCCGAACAGGAATGACATTGCGAAAACAAGCATTGACCCATAAAATTCGACTGTCATTGTCCACAAAACCGGATTGTAGGTATCATCACCTGTAAAAAACGATCCCCACATCGCCTGCCTGATTGCCTCCACTATGTCAGGCGTAAAGGTCCAGTAATTGGCGTAATTATTATTTCCGGAGATTACTACAGCTTCAATAAAATAATGGAACATTCCGGTTGATGCAAGTATGAACGATAATATTATTGCTGCCAGTACCGGAACAAACAATCTTATATATCGGCGTACTGCACCGTTTATAATTATATTCCTGTCCTTCGTTTTAAAGTACTTCTGGGTTAATACGTAGCCACTGAGAACAAAGAAAATGCAGACCGAAAAGTTCCCTGCACCTACTAACCCCAGTGGGGTGCTCGAAAAGATCTGTTCAATATTTCCGAGGTGCGAGGGCATCCGATCACTATAGATCATTGCGGGAACTAATACGATAAAGAAATGCATTATCATAACGTTAATTGCAGCTATTCCGCGCAGCCCATCCAGATAGGTAATCTTCCCGGTCATATTTTTCGCTCAAAAAGGGTTTGTTTAAATGGTTTCCATAGTTAGCCGTGGCACTGGTCTAATAAATAAACGCTCACATCTTTCCTGCCGGACTTGTTTTTCCAGCATGGCGATAGGTTCTAGATGGTACATTATCTTTGCTCGGGTCGGCTATTATTGCAGCCTCCTCACTGGTTTCGAGCCGCCGGCTGCTCCTCATTTAAATTTTTCTTTATATTCTTGTTTTAGTTTTGTTTTTCTTTCCATTCTTGCTTTATT
>CAYSZA010000198.1:0-5837 GCA_964435275.1 uncultured Methanosarcinales archaeon
TCGATCGGCATATCCAGTTCACAGCGGGAGTCACACATCTGGCAGGTGGTGCAGCCAAGGAAAGTATTTGTCTGTCTCTGGTCAAGTTTTTCCCGGCCTGCCAGGTATTCCTTGATAAAGAACCATTTTCCACGAGGCGACTGGGACTCCCAGCCCCTGCCGTAATATTGATCACATTCGCTCACACAATATCCGCACTGAGAGCAGGAGTAGGCAAGTTCTGCCACTTCTGCCGGGATATCCTTCTCATCCTTGAAAGAAACATCCCCAATCCCTGACATATTTCCGGCTACCCTGCCAAAAGGTTCGAAGGCAGAACCCATTGACACGGCGGCGTTGAGTATCCCTTTTCCCTCCAGGGTCTCAGGATTCATTATCCCATTGGGATCGAATTCTTTTCTCAGGGCCTCGATTTCAGCAAGCCTATCCCCAAAGATACTTTTTCTCTTTGAGGCGAAGAAAAGTCCTGAAGAATAAGCCCTTCCGCCGTTTTCTTCTGCAATTTTCAAAATGCTCAGGGAAAGAGCAAAAGCTGTATTGAAGAGCAAGGAGCGCTCCGAATGTCGCATGAAACACAGTAGTACAACATTTCCGTCGCTTATAACCATACCTTCGGTAAGCACAGGCAGTTTAATTCTCTTTCCGATTTCCTCAAATGCCCTGTCCATCTTCTCAAGCGGGACCAGAATTTCTGCCGGAATAAACGAAGGGCCCAGCCGCTTTACTTTCATGGACTTAAACCATTCGTCGGTTTCGTGCTTTGCAATTTCCTCCGGAAGGACCGTCCCTCCTGCATTTTCGATTGCTTCTTTCAGACCGGAAACATCCTTTGAGGCAGGATACATGAAAGTTGAAACGTAAGAGACCGGCAGTACGGGCCTGTCTTTATCCACAACTTCTCCATAGTGAAGTTTTCTGGGCGCTTTATTCTTCATATCTGCCCATTCAGGGTTCAGGAAGGAGGCTGACCAGAGAGGGATATTCTTTTGGCTGATATTTTCAACCGCTTTCTTCAGGGCTGAAGCACTTGGGAAACTGACAGAAACGGCTTTTCTTTCTTCGAATTTCTGGACTTTCAGGGTTATCTCGGTGATAATGCCTGTGGTTCCCATTGTCCCTATCAATTTTCTCAGTTCTGGGCCTGAAAATTCCCTGATTCCCCCTGTGGGAAGCACAACCCTGGCTTTTTCTATGCTCTCATAGCCCCAACCGAACTCATAACTTCCATAGCCGGCTCCGCTCTGGGCAAGCCAGCCCCCAACTGTCGAAGAGGGGGCACTTGAAGGAATTGCTCTTACCGAAAGTCCGCTTTCTTTCAGTTTTCTCTCCAGTTTTTCCCAGATTATCCCGCTCTGCACAACCGCTTTCTGCTTTTCGGGATCGATACTTATAATCTTATTCAGTGATGTGACGTCGGCAACTATTCCTCCCTTTGTCGGGATTACTCCTCCGTATCCTGAGGAAGCTCCTGCACGAGGTACAACCGGAATTCTGTGCCTGTTTGCGAATTCAAGAAGCTTTACTGCATCTTCTTCCGTGCGGATTTTCACAACCGCCGCTGGATCGGTCTTTCCAATTACTTTCTTGACAAGCGGGGGTAAAGCTCCTATATCGTGGTTATAATAGTGGCGTTCGCGTTTGTCAAGATTAACATATTCCCCAAAGAGTTCGGAGATTTCTTTTTTCTGAACTTCTGAAAGTTCCGCTACACGGTTTGTCATGTTTTTTCTCCTTTTTCTCTCCTAATCTGGCTAATTTGTAGACACTTTCCAGTATGTATCTACTGTTTTGCTGAATTCAAATTCCGGAAGTGTTTTCTGGCTCCCCTGTATTTTACTATATAAGTAATGAATAATAATACTTATTATGTTATGCCAAGACTACTCCGCTTTTCTATCTATATAAGCAGACAATAGAAATTAATAGACAGTAATAATTCAAAATTGTAGGGCGTTTTTAGGACAGGAATTCACACAGCGCCCACATTTAATGCAGTCAGGTTTTGCATCATCCTCACGGACTTTAAGCTGCATGGGGCACACTTTTTCACATTTTTTACAGTTAATGCATTTTTCCTTTGTGAGCTTTAGAGGATATCTCTTTCCACCAAGCAGGCGCTGGGCTGTTCCCATAGGACAGAAAGAACACCAGGTTCTTGGGCTCAGAGAACTACCTAGAAGGGTTGCGATTGCAGTTGTCACAAAGCACATGGTTACAAACACCATGCCGATTTTCTCGAAAGTATTGAGGCTTCCAACAATGCTTGCTATCCTGTACCCCATAAAGCCCATGAGCAGGAAAAATATTGGCAGGCGGACCCACAGGCTCCGTAGAGTGGCCGGGATCTTATTTTTCCTTGAGATTCTGCTGACCCAGAAATCAACAAAGCTTCCCCTGGGACAGAGATTCCCGCAGAACCATCGGCCTCTGAGAGGACTAATCAAGAATACTGCTGCAAAAACCAGCAGCATGAAGTACCCGAGTGCAGGATACCATAGCCCTCCGATAGAAACTATAAGAACCAGGATTCCCAGATAGGGTGTAATTTTAAGCAAATTAAATCAACCTCCGTTTTCCCATTTTTCAAGTTCCTGTCCGAGCCGGTCAGCCCAGGAATTCACCACGGTCATTATAATATTTTTTATTTTGGTCCTTGAGTTGACCTTATACTTGAAGACATACCCACCTCCATCCAGATTCTGCTGCGACCTCTGCAGGATTTCTTTTTCGTGCAATTTTTTGACGGAGCGCTGGACTGTGGAGATATCCAGCTTCAGGACTTTTGAAAGAAAATCTGTGTCAACCCACTGTTCTCTCTCATTTAAAAAATATTTCATAACACTCAGGTCTGCTTTTGTAAGGTTAAGGGCACACTTGATCACATCTTCGATTTTGAACTCTTTACAGGCAAAGTCTATCATTCCGATCCCTCTGAACTACTACAGTACTGTAATATTATTGCCGTAGTATATATAGAATGGCAAGTACTGTACACTGCAGCGAAAAATAGGCAGTACTATAATTTTTTAGTGCCTTTAGTCTTGTCTACGTCTATAAAACTAGGCATCCAGCACAAAAAATGGGAGCCGGGCGCAGGTAGACTCTTCATCATACTTTAAAAAGGATACATCTGTCTGACAATCTCTGTATGTAATTCATTATACATCATTGTGCAGAAATATTTTTATACTTCTTTTTGACTTGCGATCGCAGTTTAATAAGCCGCATCAACCTTTAAGGCTTTCTTCTCCACAGGAAAATCTTATCATCCATACATTCGGCTCATTAAAGTCCACAAGTACTCCAAAAAAAGCCGGCAGGGTTTCTCCTTTTTCCTGCCGATACACACACCCTATTCAGGACGATCCGAAGAAGCTATGTCCCGCACCAATTTTTTCCATACCTCTTATTTCCCCTGACCTGAGATATCTTTTCAAACTCTTTTATTTTGGATTAGATTCCAAAAGCTGTCTGTGCAATCGTATTTTCGATTTCGTTTCTCAGCTCCTCAGGAATTCCCCTTATTCCTACGTCCAGGAATCCGCGCACTATCATCCCTACGGCTTCATCTTCGGTAAGGCCTCTGGCCATCAGGTATTCTAATTGGTCTTTTGCAATTTTCCCTACCGCGGCCTCGTGAGTAAGTTCGACATCATCTATATTTGCTTCAAGAATGGGGATTGCAAGCTGGCTTCCTTTGTCGGTAAGGACAAGCCCTTTGCATTCAAGGTGGCCCTTTGCTCCCTTTTCATTGCCTATCATTTCCCCTCTCGCAATTATTCTTCCCCCTATGGTGATCGTCCTCGAGATAAGTTCAGCTTTCGTGCCAGGCGCATTGAAAACGGCCCTGCTCCCAAGATCCAGTTCAGAACCTGAATGGGCAATTGCTATAGTATTTAGCCTTGTCACTGCTCCTTTCCCTTCTAGCCTGACAGTCGGGTAGGTCTGTACAGAACGAACAGGTTTCAGGCAAATGTAATTGCTTATGTAAGTCCCACCTTCTTCCACATGAACCACTGTTCTAGGGCGAACTCCTATCTGCTCGGCCCAATTGTGGATCATTGTGAAATTCAGGGTGGCGCCTTTTTTTACATACATCTCGGAAATTCCCAGATGCAACCCTTCTTCCACTCCTTTTTTGGAGGTGCAGCCTGTGATAATGTCAAGGCTGGCGCCTTCTTCGACGATTATGATGTTATGTACGGTCTGGTATACCTTTTTACTGTTTAGCATGAGGCAGGTCTGGACAGGCATTGAGGATTTCTTACCTGCAGGCACCCGGACAAAGTACCCATCCGCATTTTCAAGATAGGTTTTTGCTGTGTATTTATCAGTATCCACAGCTACAAGCTTCCAGAAGTAGTCTTTGAGCCATTTATACTTTTTCAAGGCTTTCTGGGTCGACATAAGCTCTATATTCTTGTCTTTTAGGGATGAGTGCGAGACTGAATTATCGAGTACCAGCAGACTTCCAGATCTACCTTCTTCGCTCGGGACTACCCCTACCTGGAACAGGGATCTTTTGCTTTCCTCGTCAAGGGTCTGGAGGTCTTCTATAGGCTTGCTGACCTTGGAACCTTCCTCAAACTTTTCCAGATCAAAATCCTCTCCGAAGGCTGCCTTTTTCTCGGCTGCGCTTTCCGCGCGTTTTTTTAGGTTTACTTCATCAGTCTGCATTTTATACACTCCTCGTACCCTCTGTTCTTTATTTCTTCCAGCATCTTCAGGGGGTTTCCTGAACACATGACAGTCCCGTTGCAAAGGATATATCCCCGATCTGCCTTTACATAATCCAGAATCTGGCCTGTGTGGGTGATTATTAAGGCAGATTTTCCTTTCTCGCAGCTTTCGCCAGGGCAGTCAAGCCCTTCTTCAAGCAATCCTTTTATTGTCATTCCTACCTGTTCTATGCTTACGAGGTCCACTCCAGACTCAGGCTCGTCCAGAAGGAACAGGCTCGGGTCCTGGGCTTCAAGCTGTAAAAGTTCTGAGCGTTTGATTTCTCCTCCCGAAAAACCCACATTGACATCCCTGTCCAGAAAACGTTTCATATCAAGTTTTTCGGCAAGCTCTTCAGGGTTTTTCTTTCCTTTGGATGCAACTTTTACAAGATCTCTCAACTTGATCCCTGACATATCTGGAGGTCGCTGCATCATGATCCCAAGTCCGCGGCGGGCGCGTTCATCTATTGGCAGGCCGGCAATATCTTCGTCTTTGAACAGAATATGGCCTTTTACAACTTTGTATTCGCTAAAGCCCATGATTGTTCTCATCAAAGCTGTTTTTCCAGCTCCATTTGGCCCAAAAAGCACATTCGTATACCCTTTTTTGACTTCGAGGTTCACGTCATGAAGCAAAATTTTTCCGTTGACCTCTACAGTCAGATCCTCTATTTTCAACATCGACGTTTTCTCCCTTATCTCATTTTTGATACGGTTCCCCTTTATTTCTTGCCCGTTCTCGAAAAAATAATGATTGAAAGTAAGCTTATTGAAAGTACATCTTATATGGCAGGAAAAACGTTAAAAATCGGGCCTTTAAATTATCTTTTTCCGATTTCCGTTATCCCACCAAATCTGTTATTCTTTTTAGATGACATTCTATTTCTAACTATACATTCTTTTCAAATTTTGAAGGTCTGTTAGCACAGGCGCTAAAGTCCAGATTCTTTTAAGAGCCCAGGTTTTTAAGATTTGATTTTTCAATTTGAACTAAAAGTAAAAATTGTAGAAGAGAACTCTTTAATTTAATACCAGTTAGAGCAAATACATCTAATCAGATAGAGCAAATACATCTAATCAGATAAACTGTCATGTTAAGGTAAATCAATTCGTTAA
>CAYSZA010000199.1:0-5833 GCA_964435275.1 uncultured Methanosarcinales archaeon
TTGGAAGTGAAGTCACTTAAGCCCGTGTTCCTGAGGGGCATGAACCGTGTAAAGGAGATCAAGCCTCCTGATTTTTTTCAACCTATTATAAATAAGGGTCCATATACAGTCGTGATCTCTGTTGACTTCACACATCCCGTCAATAGCCCCTCCACATGGCCCATTCAGGAGTCCTTTCGGGCACTGTGCCTTGGGGCAAAGGCCTCCGAATTCTCCAATTGTACATTTCCCGCACATTATACACTGATCGAAAAGCAGCTTGCCTTCACTCGAACCACCCAAAGAGAGGGTATCATTTGAACCGAATACAGGCACCTCCGTTACACTGGCAACCGTTGAAACTCCACTTCCGCAGCCCATAACCAGGATGCAGCGTGCGTCGATTATATTTTCATTTTTCTGGACCAGAGAGTCAAATGATCGAACACTGCAGGCTGCGGTGGGGAGAGCCCAGCCTATTACGTGCTTTCCGCTTTTCTCAAGCTGTCTGCACATCTCAAGAATCTCAGGTTCTCCGCCGGTCTTCAATTTTGCAGCGCATACATTGCATCCGATAACGAAGATATCGTCTTCATCTTTTAACAGGGTCAGGATTTCATCAAGGGATTTTGCTGAAGTTATAATCATAATTACCTCAAATATCGATATTCCAGATCACTCCGGTTTGCAATACATTCGCGGATCATTTCGGCAATAAGTGGAAGGGAACGCGCCTGTCCTTCAAGTTTCCTGGCAAGGCGCCCAAGCTGAAGTAGAGTGCCCATCACAAGCACATCAGTCGTTTCTGTTTCATGGGAAACCGCATCCCTTGTCAGGGCTGCATCTCCTCCCCGTGCGAGCATCTCCTGTTTTATTATCAAAGCCTCTGTGGTGGTAAGATTACGAATTCTCAGCATAAGATGGACGCTTTTGTCCTGCATTACCTGCGAGCCTATCCTTGTTGCCCCAAGTTTTCGCATTACAATGGCTGCATCCTGCGGAGTCTTTACCTCAACCACGGACACTTCATACCTGCCCTCTTTTACTACACTTGGCCGACTCCTGAGAGCCCCTGAGAGCTTTACAACATCGGAGGTTTCAGGCACATCATGTGTACGGATAATATGAGCACCTTTGTAAACTGCAATAGCTGCTGCAGCCAGGCTTCCGTAGAGCCTTTCAGTTGCTGGTTTTTCAAGCACATCTCCTATGAAAGATTTTCTTGAGAGGGCTGCTAACAAAGGCTTTTCAAAAATCTTAAGCCGTTCAAAATCGTCAAGGGTTTCAAAATCATAGATGGGAAGCTTTTCTTCGGTCCACCTGCCTATTGCAGGGTCAAGTATGAGATTTTCAGGGTTTATGCCGCCTGCTTCAGCAATCTGTATGATGGAGTCAAGTGCTCCGATTATACAATCCATCCCGAGAGGATCACCAGGAACCTTATTCGAAGCCATGACAACAGCAGGGCATCCGTGATCTGCTACTACTTCAATCATTCGGGGATCTGCAGTAAAACCGGATACGTCGTTAATTACCTGAGCTCCTCTTTTGAGGGCTTCTTCTGCAATTTCAGAAAACATTGTATCCACTGAGATCACAGCATCCACATTGCCTTCCAGAAATTCGAGCACTGGCAGAAGACGTTTGAGTTCCTCTTTCCTGCTTATAGGCTCGGAAAAGCGCCAGGTTGAACGGGCCCCAATATCAAGAAAAGCTGCTCCGTCCTTAACCATTTTCAGAGCTATCTCAAGCGCAGAGTCCGGGCTTACGACCGAGCTTTCGTAAAATGATTCCGGACTCAGATTAATAACACCCATTACATGCGAAGGGTACTGATCTCCTACTTTTATACCGCAAATATCAGTATCAACAACCATTTTTGACAACCAGACTGTATAGGTTTTAAATGAATTAACGCCAGCCAGCACTTAATAGATATTGGGAGCTTCCGAACAGGGGGAGTCTAATTAATATATTATTGTCAGGATTACATAAATAATCACTGTAACCATATATTAATTAATATATATTGGCTGGAGTCATCAGGTAGATTTGTTTAAGATATACTTAAGAGGTGTTTAAGCAGGGCTCAAGACTCACTATGCGCCACATTCTGCCTGCTGAATATTTTATAGTGATAAGCCTATATATTTAAACTCAACAATTATTTCAAATATTGCTGTAGTAAACTGTTATTGTAGTAAAATAAGCTTCAATAATACATAAAAATATTGATGTGTAGAGTTAATCTGGCACAATTGAGAAAGCAATATTGTGCATTAATTAAGAAATTATCTATAAAAAACAACTACTATTATCGAAACTGGCAAGCTGGAAATATTAAAGCTGAATTTCCCGATCTGGCACAATTAGGAAAAACAATTTTTCTTGCTTTAGTGTGAAGCGTATAAGAATAAGAAAAACACGCATTAAAATAATAACCTGATGCCTTAACTTATGTTTGCCAGGGAATTGTCACACGGATTCTTATCCGATGCTACTACAAAAACAACGTCGGTTTCAGGATGAACTCGCGTAATACGGATAGCCAGAAGTAAAATTGTCCTAATAAGATTATCTAAAAATAAGAAGTCAAAAAGAAAAGTTGAAAGCCTGATAAAAGGCCTTAATGAAGAAGCTTCAAAAATTTTTCTCCGCACATCTGAGTACATGCTTCATAAGCATGGCAACCGTCACAGGACCTACACCACCAGGGACAGGAGTAATCAGGGCTGCTTTCCGGACAACGTTTTCGAAGTCCACGTCTCCGTATATGCCATCTTTTTCCTGAGTAATGCCCACGTCAAAGATTACTACCCCTTCTTTTACCATATCGGCTTTAATAAGGTGTTTAACTCCAGCCGCAACTACCAGGATATCTGCACCGAGAGTATATTTCACAAGGTCGTCTGTGAATACGTGGCAAACAGAGACGGTTGCATTCCGGTTAAGGAACATTGCTGCCATGGGTTTTCCAACAACATTGCTGTGCCCTACAACAACTACGTTTCTGCCCTTGACAGGCACAGCATATTCTTCAAGCGCCCGGATAATCCCATGCGGAGTACAGGGTACAAGTCCTTCGTCCCCGATCATCAACTTTCCCATGTTGTAGGGGTGGAAGCCGTCTGCATCTTTTTCAGGAGCTATGGCTTCCATTGCTTCCTGAGGAGAGAGGTGTTTTGGAAGCGGGAGCTGAAGCAGGATTGCATGCACATCCTTATTTTTGTTAAGGGTATCAATCAGGGAGAGAAGTTCCTCCTGACTGGTTTCTGCCGGAAGAAAGTGGTCTTCTGCCCGGATACCCACACGTTCGCAGGCTCTGTGCTTCAGGCGAACGTATATCTTGGAAGCAGGGTCGTCCCCTACAAGGATAGTAGCAAGCCCGGGTGTGACTCCCCGGCCACTTTCCAGGGCTTCAATTCCTGATCCCACTTCATCTTCAATCTGCTTTGCAAGAACTTTCCCGTCTATGATTCGTGACTCATAGCCTTCAACTGACATTGGTAAAAACACCCCAACCTCTTCATTAGCAATAAACCGGGAACCTTGAACAGAGTTCCCTGACCTCGCCACTTGTTTCCGACAGGAGCCTATCGTTTTCTGCATTCTTGATTGCGATCTCGATATAGTCGGCAATTAATTCCATTTCCGTTTCCTTCATACCCCTTGTTGTACAGGCAGGGGTTCCGAGTCTTATTCCACTTGTGATAAACGGGCTGCGGGTCTCAAAGGGCACTGTGTTTTTGTTTGCAATAATCCCGGCTTTGCTCATGGCAGCTTCTGCATCCTTGCCTGTTATATTCATATTATTCAGGTTAACAAGCATAAGATGATTGTCAGTGCCACCAGAGACGATATCAAAGCCTTTCTCTTTAAGGCACTTGCAGAGGGTTTTTGCATTCTTTACAGTCTGAACCTGATCCTGTTTGAACCGCTCACTCATGGCCTCTTTAAAAGCTACGGCCTTTCCGGCTATAATGTGCATGAGAGGCCCACCCTGAATACCTGGGAATACAGCCTTGTTAATTCCGGTAGCAAGCTCTTCAGTCCTGGAAATGATCATTCCGCCTCTTGGGCCCCGGAGAGTCTTATGGGTTGTGCTCGTAACGAAATCTGCATAAGGTACAGGGCTCTGGTGCACTCCTGCTACCACAAGCCCTGCAATGTGGGCAATATCCGCAAGCAAGTACGCTCCAACTTCATCAGCGATTTCACGGAACTGTTTGAAATCAATTTCACGAGGATAAGCTGAGGCTCCGCAAACAATCATCTGTGGTTTGCATTCCTTTGCCTTTTCCAGAAGTTCGGAATAATCCAGCATCTCAGTTTCTTTGCTGACCCCATAAGGCACAATATTATAGAGCTTTCCCGAAAAACTTACAGGGCTGCCGTGGGAAAGATGCCCGCCGTGCGAGAGGTCCATGGACATGATGGTGTCTCCTGGCCGCAAAACCGAGAAATAGACAGCCATATTCGCTCCTGACCCCGAGTGAGGCTGGACGTTCACATAGTTTGCTTTAAAGATTTTCTTTGCCCTGGCAATCGCGAGGTCTTCAGCAACGTCCACGAAATCGCAGCCGCCGTAGTATCGCTTGCCGGAATATCCTTCGGCATATTTATTTGTCAGAATCGAGCCCTGAGCTTCCATAACGGCTTTGCTCGCATAATTTTCGGATGCAATGAGATTCAACTTATATTCCTGGCGCTCGGCTTCTTTCTTGATAGCCTCGGACAATTCCGGATCAATTTTTCCAATATAAGACATTACTGTCACCTGTAATCCATTTATTTAAAATTGTTCAAAATCAAGAGTTTTTTGTAGCTTGGGTTGATGGGTTGATTAATGTTAGCGTGCGTATAGTGCAGGAGCTGCCTGACAGCCTGGAAAGCTACTCAAGAGGTTGAGGCGTTCAGCGGGTAGAACCGCCGGATAAGCGGGAGTGTGATTAAACAGGCTCTATAACCTTCCTGATGAGGAATTTTCATACTGAAAGTTCAGAATTTCCGGCAAAGGCTCCTGAAGATTTTGAAGATAGGAAATTTCGAAACCCGGAAAGCCCTTGACGTGAGGTTTCATGAGAATACCTATAAGTTAGGATTATTTATAATTATACAGGGATTAATGAGTTATTACTCGGTAAAATCTTTCCGGTTTTACATGGTCTTAAGGGTTTACTCAAATCCGAGTTACTACATTTCTGCCTTCAATTTTAAGTTTACCCTCGGTAAAGAGCCTGACGGCTTCAGGGTAGATGATATGTTCCTGTTCCAGGATTCGGGCAGTAAGGGTCTCTTCCGTGTCTCCGGGAAGTACAGGCACGCACTTCTGGAGGATTATTGGCCCTGAATCCAGCCCTTCATCTACAAAGTGCACTGTACAGCCTGCAACTTTCACCCCGTATTCGAAGGCCTGCTTCTGGGCGTGAAGCCCTTTAAAGGCCGGAAGAAGAGAAGGATGAATATTCATAATCCTGTTCCTGTAGGCTTCAATTACTTCACTCCCTAAAAATCGGAAGTAGCCAGCAAGCAGAAGAAGATCCGTATCATACTGGTTCAGAACATTCAGGATTGCCCTATCATATTCGGCCCGGTCATACTCGCCCGGATCAAGGAAAACCGTGCGTATCCCATGATTTCTTGCACGTTCGAGCGCATAGGCGTTTGCCTTATTGGAAATAACCACATTAATTGCCGCATTCTGTATGTAACCCTTTTCAATGCTGTCCACAATCGCCTGGAGATTCGAACCCCTTCCAGAAACCAGCACTGCAATCTTTACCGTCATCGAAGCTTTTAGAATGAAACAGTGCTATATTAGGGTTTTGGAACAACCGTTGCGCCGAAACCGTTG
>CAYSZA010000200.1:0-5790 GCA_964435275.1 uncultured Methanosarcinales archaeon
TTATATTAATTATAATAAGTATATTATATTTATTATCTTAGTCAGATTATATCTGCCCACCAAATTATATTAATTATCTTAGTCAAATTCTATTAATTATTTTAAGTCGGTTCGAATTATTATCTTATCAGACTAATTGATTGTCTCAGTCAGGTTATATTAACTACCTTAATTGAGAACTTATTACCATAACTATGTTAACAAGTTATCAACTAAGTTATATTAATTAAGATAAGTATATTACATAAATTATCTTAATTAAGTTATATTATTTACCATAACTGGATTAAACAAATTATCTTAAGTGGATTGTGAAGATATTCTGTACCCAGGAAGTTTAAATACTTCAGAAGGGTTGCGGATTCACATTTAATATTATGTTCCGATATTAATATATTTATCCAGGTACATCTAAGAGCGGAAAAAAATGGACTCACAGCACACAGGTAACGGGACACCAACTTCTACAGGAAAGGCATCGGGAATGAATTTGCATAGCTCCGGTGTTCCGGGAGATATCGAAGAACCGATCATGGCTCACCTGTTCGAGCTTAGGAACCGGCTGGCAATTGTTTTAATCTGGCTCTTTCTGGGAATTATTCTCGCTTTCCCTTTCTCGGCAAAAGGGATGCTGCTTGTCTGGAAGGAATTTATAAGTACTGACATTTACATGACGGCATACTCACCCCTTGAGTGGACCTTTGCTCGCCTCAAGCTCTGCCTTGTCTTTGCACTTGCGGTCTCAGTTCCGCAGCTCTTCTACCAGCTTTACAGGTTTGCAGGCAAAGGACTTTATCCGCATGAAAAGCGCTTTTTTCTCAAGGTCATCCCGGTATCTTTCCTGCTTTTTATCTTCGGAGCTGCTATAGGTTACTTTATCGTCCTGCCTGTAATGTTCAAATACATTCTCTTATACTCAGGAGACATGGCTACAGCGCAGCTTTCCGTCCAGGATACTCTCTCAGCCGTGACAACAATCCTGGCAGGTTTCGGAATCGTATTCCAGCTTCCTCTGCTTGTCGTTTTTGCCGTGAAGATGGGGCTTGTTGAGTACCAGACTCTCAAAAAGCAGAGAGTACTGGTTTACAGTGCAATTATGGCAGTCTCTCTGTTTCTTTCCCCTGACCCGACTTTCATTGCTCAGATTGTTGTAGCGCTTTTGCTGGGAATCCTGTTTGAGTTCAGCCTGCTATTAGTACGAATATTTTAAGGAGAGCTTGAGTATTTAATCTTAAACGCTTTCTCTAAATGTCCTCTATTTGTGAAGAATCTTAAAATTGGACTCTTTCACCGATCTTTTTACAAGAACTTTTATATTTGATTGTTGATAATAACCAGCAATGATAGGTACCACGGAATTGATAGCAATTGTCGTTGCTGCTCTCTTCCTCTTTGGGCCCCAGAAGCTTCCTGAACTTGCACGGTCTTTAGGAGGTGCAATGGGGGAATTTAAAAAAGCCCAGCGTGCTGCTGAGCTTGATCTCACTCAATTCGATGCCTACACCCGAAAGGCCGGGAATACGGTTACTCCCGTAGAGAAAGAGAAGGAGCAAAAGGACACTCCAGGCAGCAGTAAAGAAGTAAAAACCGAAAAAGATCTTAAGAGCGATATAAACCTGGAAAGTACGCTGGAAACCGGAAAATCTATCCCTGAACAGGAAGAAACCCGGAAGAGCTGAAATCTCGGGATTGAGCTGAGACAAAAGGTGATAGTCCAAGAAGAAAAGTCTAATTGGATAGACTGAATAAGGCGAAATTAAATAAAAAGAATTAAATATATAAAATATCCAAAATACTAAATAAAAGTAGAAACTTTATATAACATAAAAAATCTTAGCTTAACTTAGAGATATTTACAATTTTCAACTTATAATCTGTTTAATTATCTTTATTAAGAAAACGACAGCTTGAGGTCAAGCCATGATAGGCACACAAGAACTTGTAATGATTTTTGCAGTAGTTGTGCTCCTTTTTGGGGCAACCAAACTTCCGGAACTGGCCAGGTCCATGGGAAGTTCGGTGGGAGAATTCAAAAAAGCCCAGAAGGAATCCGAACAGAACCTCAGGGAATTTGAGAAATCCTTAAAAGAGCCTGTAGCTCCAAAGAGCAAAATACAGGAAACCGCCCAGAAACTCGGGATTGAAATAAGAGGCAAGACCGACGACCAGCTTCTGGATGAGATCCAGAAATCCTCAGAAAGGCCAAAAGAAGTTTCCGAACCCTGAAAAATGCCTGAAAAGTAAGTTTCTCTTTTCTTTTCACGGCATTTTCTTCAGGTTTAACCTTTTATTGAAGTCTGCCGTCTTTAACTTTATTTAAACCTAAAATCTTACTTTTTATGCTGTACCAAACACGGATTGCGAAATAATCCTGCAGGGAGGCCTTTTATGGTGGAGCTGATAAGTGAAGTCGACATAGACGATAATTTTCTCGGGCTGCGCGAACGAGAGGAGTTTTATTCTGGAAACCATATTCATAGAGCTGCTCAACTAATCCTGCTCAACTCTGACAATGAAATGCTTATCCAGAAAAGGTCCCCTCAAAAGCGGTGGTACCCAAACCGATACACTTACTCGGTAAGTGGTACTGTAGCAGATGAATCTTATGAGGTCTGCATGAAGCGGGAAATGCTCGAGGAAATAGGAATATCGGTTCCCTTCAGGAAACTTTTCAAAATTTCCTGTATCTCCGAAAACAAAGGAGCCTTCCATACAGTATTTTCAGGCCGATGTTCGGAGGAAATGGCAAGTTTGATCCGACCTGATCCTGAGGAGGCCACCTCTATAGAATGGGTAGAACTGGAGGAACTGCACAGGACTGTTAAAGCCGAACCTCAAAAATATACCCCTTCCCTGCGCGCAGGAATCATAAAAATCTTTCAGGAAGGCTACGAGAAATATATACTAGAATAATAAGAGCTGTACTAGAATAATAAGAATTCTTTTCTAAAAAAACCTTTTTTCGGTAGAGAAAGAGAACTCAGCGTATTCTTTGAGTTTTGACCGTTAATTTCTGCCTTGTTCCTGCTCTCAGTAGTCCCTCTAATATTCGTATGCACCCGACACCCCTTCTGAACCGGCAAATTCGCCTACAATTGGGATATGTTCTCCGCATTTTGGACAGGTCTTCTCAGGCGTGATCTCGTACTTTTCTATTTCGAAAAATCCGCGGGTAATCAGCATTTTTCCGCAGTTCGGGCAGAAAGTATTGTTTTTCTCGCTGCCAGGTACATTGCCCATGTAGACATATTTCATCCCTTCCTCGGTTGCTATTTTACAGGCTTCCTGCATGGTTTTCACAGGTGTAGGGGAGAGGTTTTGCATCTTGTACTGGGGATGGAATCGTGTGAAATGCAGGGGGGTCTCAGGCCCCAGGTTTTTATATACCCATTTTGAGAGTTCCCTGAGCTCTTCAAGGGAATCGTTTACCCCGGGAATAATGAGGGTGGTAATCTCAACGTGGATTCCAAGTTGTTTTGCGAGGGCAGTAGCCTCTAGAACAGGAGCCAGTTTTGCACTGGCGACATCATGATAAAACTTTTCATTGAAAGCCTTGATATCAATATTGGCGGCGTCCAGATAGGGCGCTATGTGCCTGAGGGCATCAGGTGTCATATACCCGTTTGTCACATAAACTGTTCCAAGTCCTGCGTCTTTTGCCAGTTTTGCGCACTCGTAGGTGTACTCGTGCCAGATTGTGGGCTCGTTATAAGTCCAGGCAATTGAGCTTGAGCGTGAGAGGAGCGCTCTTTCAATAAGCTCGCCAGGAGGGATGTCCATTGTGTAAGCGTCCTCAAGGCAGGCCTGAGAAATCGACCAGTTCTGACAGTGCTTGCAGCGGAAATTGCATCCGATTGACCCGACTGAATAAACATAAGATCCCGGATAAAAGTGATAAAGCGGTTTCTTTTCGATAGGGTCAACTGCCTCGCTTGAAACCGTTCCGTAAATAAGAGTGTATAACTCTCCTTCCCTGTTCTCTCTTACCCCGCAAAAACCCCTTTTTCCCTGGGGAATTTTGCAACTCTGGGCACAGAGCTTGCAGTGAACTTTATTGTCTCCGATCTTCTCATAGAACATGGCTTCTTTTATCACATCAATCCCCATTTAGAAATTGTTTTACAGCATAATAACGTTGCTGTTTCACATTTTTCCAGCTTCGCAGAAATAAATTGTAAACCTGTCATCAAGTTTTCTACGTTAATAAATCATCTGTACAATTAGAAAAGTAATTAATAAGAGAGTTACTATTGAGAAGATAATTAATAAAAGAGTAACTCTTCCTGTAAATTTAAGGCCGTTTTTCGTGCAAACACAACTCTTGATCCGTCCTTCATATCGAGTTCACGAAATACTTCAAGCCCGTAATTGCCAAGCCTCTTTATATACTCGGTGAAAGGAATGCTATTTTCGAAACTGTAACCTGAGCCTCCTTTTTTCACACCTTCAAACGTCCAGAGGTTCCAGTCAAGGTTGAGAAGAGAGCTCGATTCCATTTTTTCGTCAGGCATCTGCCGGGTTACAAAAATACCTTTCGGATTTAAGGCTCCTGCAAGCCTGGGAATAAGGGAAGGTACTTTTCCTCCCGGGTTAAAGGAAGAAAAGATAAGATCATACCCATCCCCTATTTCGTCTTTAAAAAAGTCCCCTGGAATTACGTCCACATTTGATGCTCCGAACTTCTCGATAAATTCTTTTGTTTTTTCCGTAACAGGAGGCAGATCAAATACAAAAGCCCGAAGGTTTTCGTTAAGTTTTGCAAAAGCAATGGCATAAAGCCCATGCCCTCCCCCAAGGTCAAGCAGCTTTTTGACATTCCCGAAGTCGACATATTCCGTAACAACCCTGACAGTCTCCTGGAGCAATCCACAGCGTGCGTTTTCAGCCATAGACTGGACAACCTCTTCGAAAAAGACCTCTCTTTCAAAAATCTCAGGTCCATCCTTCATTATTTCAGAAAGGCGATTCCAGAGCTCGACATTCCTTAGCCTTCCTGCAAGGTAGTGCCGCTGCGAAAAAGGAGAATCTTCCAGAAGATAAGTAGCACTCAATTCTGAGACCAAGTATACAGCATCACAGTTTTTTGCTCCGTTACTCAAAAGCCTGTCTTCAGAAAGGTTTTCAGATCGACCTTCGAATTTTTCTTCTAATCGGTTTTCAGATCGGCCCTCGGAAATAAATCCGTCGTTTTCATCTTTCTCCTGTTTCTGTGTGTTACTTTCTTCCTTAAATGCTCCCTCTTCAAACCTGTCGAGCAGACCAAGCTTATAAAGAGCTTCACAGAAGTGAGGCATGAACACAGGATCGCAGCCAAGCTTTTCAGCCAGAGTCCCTGCTGATAGAGGAGATTTAAGAGCTTCAAACACCCCTAGCTCAAGAGCTGAGACAATCAGCCTGTATTCTCTCAAACCCTGAATAGAAGAATCGATAAGCTTGAAAAAGCGGTCGGAATCTACTTCAGGTTTCTGCATCAAATCTGCAGCTTTTTCAGGCCTTTTTAAGTTTGGCTCATTTACCTTTTTAATTTCTATCCTGGCGCTGGATTCATTTTCTAATCTGTTTCTCTCTGTAGCTTGCGTGCTAATTCCGATATCATGCCCTATTTCATCTTCTACTTTGTATCCCATTCCCTTTCTCCTTTTTATTATTGTTACGTACATCCTACGTATAAATCTTAAAAATTCATTTTGCATAAATTTGGCTATTATGAATATTAATTCAGTGAAATATTGTAATACTTAATATGATAAAAAGTTTATTTTATACTAAGATAAGTAAACATTGTTAACT
>CAYSZA010000201.1:0-5709 GCA_964435275.1 uncultured Methanosarcinales archaeon
TACTGTTGTGACGCAAGCTGCCCTCCCGCCACAGCCTCCGCCACAGCCTCCGCCACAGCCTCCGCCGCAGCCGCCAAAGCCACCAAATCCGCAGCCTCCGCCCCAGCCGCCACAGCCGCCAAAGCCGCCGCATCCATCAAATCTTCCTCTTCCAAATAATCCAAATCCGAATCCCATTTTATTTTCCTCCATGTTTATTTCTTAATTTTTACATTTGTTTTTGATGTATTTATCTCGTGTTCGTTTTGCTCGTTTTGTAATATCGGAGATGACAAACTTTTAGGATTAGAGTTTGCAATTCTCCAGAGTGTACACTAGGTATGCAATTCTCTAACTAAATTTTCTATCAACTCCCCAGGTCAATAATTACTTCTGGCAATTGCGTTTATCCATTTTCATCTGGACAAAAACTGATTTAGATTTAATTGCCAGAAAGTACAATCATATAATTATAAATTATAATTATATATACTTAATAGAATATTATGTCCTTAATAAAAGAAAGTCAATAAAAATCTGGCAAAATTGCTCTGACAAAAGTAAGCTTGATCTTGCATTTAATTTATGATATCTAATTTTTAGAATATCTCAATAAAATCAGGATTCGTGGTCTGAAATTAGTCTGTGATTAATATTTAGTTGAGATTAATATTTAAACAAAAATAAAACTTTTCTGGTATAGATACGCTATATCCTCTAATTATAGCCAATTTAAGGGTTCAAAAAAGACTCGTCTGGTGAAGAAAATAGCATTACTCATCCTGTTTTTAAACTCAGACACTTCAACGTTTTTGCTTAAAAGTTGAGTGTCCCTCATTCCCCTATAAAAGGCGAATGTTCATTTCCAACTTATAAGCAATAAAAATAAAATGTATAGCCATCAATTACGACTGTTAATCAGAAGTTATTTTTCTGTTTTGAGACGATGGCTATTATTATTTCATTCTTCTCAATATTTCATATGCTCGACGATAGCCTAGCGATTACCACCAGTCGCCCCAGCCGCCGCAGCCGCCCCAGCCGCCGCAGCCGCCCCAACGGCGACGCCAGCCGCCCCAGCCGCCGCAGCCACCCCAGCCACAGCCTCCAAACCATCCCATATATTTACCTCCGGTTTTGGTATACGAGTTGATATTATATATTTTTTAGATATGTAGAGGTGGACTTTTTAGATTAGATAACTGCATGCTCTAATCAAACTTTTTCACCACCCCACAATACTTTCATGGCAATTCTTAGAAATTGTTACATTTACTTACTCCCTTGGAGAGGAACAATTCCACATGAAAGCACTATTAAACATAGAATTATGAATTATATAAAAGACCTAGAATAACTGTTTCTTAATATAAATAGTCTTTTAAAAACCGGGTGAACCTTCTCTCAATAAAACAAGCTTACATTTAGATTTATCTACATTCCTGGTTTCACTGAAAATTTCAATAAATCAGAAATAATGATCCATAAATCATCTGTAATTTACTGTTTAGCAAAAAAATGTGATCTTAAGAGCAGCCTAAGAGCAGCCAAAGTCCTATTACCGGGCTAAGTCCGATTTAAGGCCTTAAAAGAGCTGTATCTGGCTGAAAGAACTGCATAACTCTTTTTATTTTTGAACCTCATAACATCAGTCTTTTCCATTCGAAGTAAAATATCCGTATAAAGATCGACCATTGAATAGGATAATTTTTAATTTAATCTATGATTAAAATGAGGATAGTTGCCAATTCATTGCACTCCATTACCTTTAATTCGGTTACCTGGTTTTTGGAAATCCACGATTTCAATTAATTTCTTTGCCCACTTTAGCTTTTTCTTCTTAACGGTGCTCACTTCCGAATCTTCAAAGTCAAATCCAGCAAGTATAACACTTTTTGCTCCGAACTCCCTTGCAACAAAAACGCATCGGTCTCCGTCGCTGAATCCTCCAAAATTATACACTCTGTCAAAAGGCTTTGCCTGAGTGGTTGCAATAAAGCGTTTAAAGCGGGGTACGTATTTTTCAAGTTTATCAATATTATCCCCATGAGCATGGATAAGGACTAGTGAGCCCTTTTCACAGGCAAGGATCTCTTTCTCAATATCTGCTTCGGAATTGCCGTCAATGTCGGTGCAGATAACTTCAGGCACAACGCCCACGTCCATAAGTACTGCGGCTGCCCCGTCGGCTGCAATTACAGTAAAATCCGAAAAATTGACTTCCGAAAGGTCGTCCCTGAGTTTAGGAGCATTTCCACACACAAGGACAGGCTTTCCGGTGATTAAGGCTTTAAGCTCGGATAGGCTGACAGTGTTTTCCTCTGTCAGCATACGGGAAAGAAATAGGGCTGCCTCCTCATCACCTGTTCGGTCGAATCCGAAGTCCTCAAGTATTTGTTTGTAAATCGGTTCCCAGGCAGCAAAATCCATATGAAACACTTCCTTTCCTGCTTCTTAGTGCTTAAGTTTCCAGATCCTATCAGGCTTCTATACTCTTATTGATTCAGCCTCTATATTCCTACGGACTTCCTCAAAATATATTTATTTTTACTTTACTTCTTTGCAATGCCCATCTTCATGCCAATGCCTTCGACATCCCAATCCTTTACAAGGTCTCCGGAAACCTCGATACCACTGCCAAGATCAAGAATATCGGCTCTTACCTCTTCTGCAATCAGGTCCCTCAGGGTCTCAACAAGCTTCAGGACTCTTTCATCTTCTATTCGGACCGAGGCGCGGATGTTTTCATCCACTACAAGGTCAAGTTCCTTCCGCATGTCCTGAAGCCTGCGAATTACTTCCCTTGCATACCCTTCAGCTTCAAGTTCGGGGGTCAGGTTTGCATCCACGTAGACAAGACCGGCATCGGATTCTGCATTTGCAGTACCTTCTGGCAGAGTTTCCTTAAAGTTTGCCATACCCGGAGTTACTGTGACAGCTGTTCCATCTGCAAGTGAGAGTTCAAATTCGCCATTTTCGGCAAAGGCTTTTTTCAAAGCAAAACCGTCGACTTTCTGCAGGGCAGGGATGACTTTTCCTGCATCTTTCTTGAAAACAGGGCCTATCTTGCCCGGATCAGGAATTACCTCAAGCCCGAGCTCATCCCAGCTCTCAGCAACATGCGTCATGACAATTTCTTTGGAATTGGTCTGGTCCATAAGGACTGAGCGTAACCTCTCGACAGCCCTTGCTACGTCCTCACTTTCAGGGGAGACGATTATCCGGGATACAGGCCACCTGAGCTTTCTTCCTGCTTTCTGCCGGGCGTTTGAGGCCGCTTCTACAATAGAACGGACGGTATTCATGGCCGCTTCGAGCTCCGGATCAAGATAGGCTTCGTTAACCGCTGGCCAATCGCACATATGAACCGACTCCCATGCTTTCGGGTCTACATTTCGGATAAGGTTCTGGTACATCTCTTCGGCCAGGTAAGGCATGAAAGGAGAGATCAGTTTAGTAAGGGTTACATAAACCTCATAAAGCACGCAATAAGCCGCAAGCTTGTCAGGATCGTCGGCTTCGGTCCAGGTTCTTGGACGGATAAGCTGGATATACCAGCGAGAGAGATCTTCCAGGGTAAATTCCAGGATTTCGCGCACGGCCTTATGCAGGAGATATCCGCTCATTGCTTCATCTACGGCTTTGACAACTGATTGAGCCCGTGAAAGAATCCACCTGTCCTCTTCCCGGAGTGCCTCCTTTACGGAATCCAGGCTAACCTTCAGCGGATCAAAGTTATCGAGAGCCATATACGGCAGAGGGAACCTGAAAACGTTCCAGAGAATATTAATCGAGCGGTGAATAGTCTCCACTTCTTCCAGGTTGAATTTCAGGTCATCCCAGGGCGCACTTGAGGAAAGCACATAGGCACGCAGGGTGTCAGCACCATACCTGTCGATAATATCGAGCGGAGAAACCACATTTCCAAGGCTCTTGGACATTTTCTTTCCGCCTGCATCAAGTGTGAAGCCGTGCATAAGCACACTCTTATACGGAGCCCGCCCAAAGCCCACCATGCTTGCTCCTAGCTGGGAATAGAACCAGCCACGAGTCTGGTCATGCCCTTCAGTAATAAAGTCGGCAGGCCACCATTCATCGAACTGCTCCCGCGTCTGCGGGAATTTCAGAGTAGCCCAGGAAGCTACAGCAGAATCAAACCAAACATCGAAAACGTCTTCAACGCGCCTCTTCTCTCCACCGCACTCACAGGGGATGGTAACCTTATCCACATAGGGGCGGTGAAGTTCGATATCCTCGCCTGTTCCGGACTTTTCCAGCAGTTCGGCTTTAGTTCCTATTACCTCAAGCTTTCCGCATTTCCTGCATTTCCAGACAGGGATCGGAATCCCCCAATAGCGCTGCCTGGAGATGCACCAGTCCCGAGCGCCTTCCACCCAGGTTCTGAAACGGGCCGAACCTGCCCAGTCAGGGTACCAGTCTACGGCATCGATCTCCTCAAGCATTTTTTCCTTGATCTCGGTAACTTTGAGGAACCACTGTTCTGTTGCCAGATAGATAATAGGCGTTTTGCAGCGCCAGCAGTGCCCGTACCTGTGCGTGATTGTTCCTTGTGCAAGCAGCCTGTCACGTTCCCTGAGGTCTTCTATGACAATCGGGTTTGCCTCCCTGACGTTTTTGCCCGCATATTCCCCGGCTTCGTCAGTATAGGAGCCGTTTGAACCCACAGGACAGAGAATAGGAAGCTTATACTTCATACCAATGTTAAAGTCGTCCATACCGTGCCCTGGGGCAATATGCACACAGCCCGTGTTTTCCACGGCAACGAAGTCCGCAAGATAGACGCCATGTTTCATCTCGTTCTGGATGGGTACCAGATCCCAGACAGGGCTTTCGTACTCAAGCTTTGTGAGTTCTTCTCCCCGCATTGTCTCAAGTACTTCGTAGTCAACATACCTGCCCTGTTTAAGGACATTCTTGATCAGGTCTGTCGCTGCAATCAAAATTTCTTCTGAGCCATCCTGTCTGACTGCCCTGAATTTTGAGTATTCAAAATCCGGATGTACGGCTACAGCTACGTTTGCAGGGATTGTCCACGGGGTTGTTGTCCAGATAACTATGAAGGTGTTTTCCTCACCTTTGACCTTAAACTTCACATAGATCGAGGGGTCGGTCCGCTCAGAGTATTCGACTTCGGAATCTGCAATAGCAGTCTCACAGCGCGGGCACCAGTTGACTGAGCGTTTTCCCACGTCCAGGAGGTCTTTTTCATTTGCCTGTTTGAGGGTCCACCAGGCAGCTTCAATGTAATCATCCTTTAAGGTCATGTAGGGTTCTTCCCAGTTCATCCAGACCCCAAGCCTCTGGAACTGCTCGGTCATTGCCTGCTTCTGGGTGATGGCGAATTCCTTGCATTTCTCAATAAAGTTCTCTACCCCAAAGCTCTCGATGTCCTTTTTTGATTTGAAGCCAAGTACGCCTTCGACCTTGACCTCAATTGGTAGGCCATGCATGTCCCATCCCGGACGCTCGAGGATATTACGGTTATTCATGGAGTAATAGCGGAGAATGGAATCTTTAATGATCTTGTTCCAGGCAGTCCCCAGGTGAATATGTCCGGTCGTATACGGGGGTCCGTCAACAAAAAAAAGTCTTTTTCCGGTCTTGCGGTGCTCCCGGGTTTTTCGATAAGCATCGCTATCTTCCCAGAGCTGCGTTACCTTTTTTTCGATTTGTTCTGCATTATACTTGGCAGTGATTTCTTTTATCATA
>CAYSZA010000202.1:0-5645 GCA_964435275.1 uncultured Methanosarcinales archaeon
TAAGGAGCCATCCAAGAATCGCTTCATGGACATTTCCCAAGCTGAGAGCCAGGCCAGGCAATGCAAGGATTCCTGTGCCTATGAGCATGCAGATTGCAAGCCCTATGCCTCTCTTTAAGGTAATTGTTTTTTCGAGACCGGTCATTTTATCGCTAAGCCTATTTTTATTTTAAAGTCAACTAGTAATACTCTATGATATCCGAGTAGAATCGATGCACCCGTCGTCTTCACATTTCACAGGCAATTATGCTAAGTGCAGGCATCGATCATTACCTGCATAAGTACAAAAAGTTATTCAACCGCTTTATTCGCCCCGATCTCCACTTTGAATCCGTTATAGCAATCCTCAAAAATTTGCTGGTTCCCATCATTGAATTCCAGTATTTCGAAATCAAACAATTCTGCAAATTCGCGGATTGAAGCATCGAAATTTTCAGTATACTCTAGCCCGGTGTTAATCTTTGCAACCCTCTTGTAACCGATCATCTCATGGGTCTTTTTCATTAGTTTCAACGCTTTAGATGGGTCCCTGTGTAGCTTATCCAGTTGAAGTAATTCCCTCCAGCCCTTGCTGTACATGGGAGTAAAGAGATATGTACCGGCATCACTAACACTTTTGAGTATCCTTAGATAGTTTTTGACTCCTCCCACAGTAGCCCCGATGCAGTCATCTACAACTCTGTTATTTTTATCTTTAAGAATACGAACCGGGCATGATAAAGAATCAACCTCGAAATCTTTTTCAACATTCCCAAGTACATTTCCACACAGGCCGTAAAAAAGCAAAATCCCGGAAGAGAAAGGGGCAAGAGTACTTATGGTCTCATAAACTTTATTTTTCAATTCTTTAGGACTACTATGAAGGCCCAGTTTCATTAAATTGATCAGAACAGTATATTTCCCACATTCGCTTTTGATTTCGGGAAGAGAGGAGGCATCTTTGAGAGAGAACATTTTGTACTGAAGGTTTACTTTATTCAGTTTTTCTGTGAATTCCCTGACATTTTCATTTTCAACTATAATGATCTCATCAATAGAATGATCATTTTCAAGAATCCAGATGATTTCATCCTGCATTATCTTGCATGAAATAATACTCATGATGGTCATCAGAATGTCTCCTCAGAAAATATTCGTTTTATATTTTACTTATGACCTCGATTTTTTCGAGCAATAAATTACTATATTAAGATAATATGATTACTTACATATAAGTAAGTGATGGTTAGGAAAAATCAATCTTCCCATCCAAGATCGGATTTAATTAGAGAAATCGATCTGACAAGATTCTTTCTACCCTTAATACTGGATAGTTGCCTGGTACCTATTAAGGTTCCAACTATTAACTCTGCACGTGCATCTGCAGAACCGGAGAAGTTAAACTCCCCTTTTTCCAGACCGGTTTTAAGAACTCTGGAGAACCAGTATAATATTTCATCCAGCAGTAACAGACTTTGCTTTTGAACTTTCTCCGGAAGTTCCTCATGATAGATAATCACCGAGCCTGGAGGGCAGATACATCTTCCCTCATCGAAATCCTTCAATGTGTAATCAAAATAGGACTGAAGCTGCTCACGGGCTGATCCTCCGGATTCCACTATTTGAGAGAAATTTGCAGCTATTTCCTTTCTGCTGTCTTCAAGCAAAGCTGCAACCAGATCTTCTTTTTTGGGATAGTAATTATGAATTGCGGCATTTTTTATTCCCAGTTTCTGGGAAATATCTCTGTAACTGAATCCATTATAACCCCTGGATTGAAGAAAAAGCCTTGCATAATAGAGTATCTGTTGATTGGTCTGGTTCATATCTTTCATACCAACGAATGTATCCGCTAATAAGTTAATTGAATAGTGCCTATCTATATAAATTTGGTTCATCGATTTATAGGATGAGAGAGCCCATTCGGGTTTACAAAAAGGAACTGAAATAATTGACAAATCCCGAAATCCCTGGCCCTGAACATACCGAAACAAGAAATACTATTGGAGCCCTTGCAGGAAAAAGTATCAAAGGAGTGAAATCCTGAAAAGGCCACCATGCCGCATGTCTCCAGATAAATTGTAGGCTTAAATAAATTGATTGATAAATTAAGAGACTAATAGAATGTTAGACATCACTGAATTCGATACTGATGCTGCCTGCTTTTTTTACCAGGGATTTTGCAAGAAAACCGCTTTCCATTCTGCAGAGATTGAGTACGGCACAGGGTACAAGGCAATTTGAAGAACAATCTGCTTCATGCGCCCTATCAATAACATAATTGTTTTTGATATCCAGAATTTCCATCATGGGAACTTCCATGTGAGAGATTTTCTTTACCTTTGCACATGGGGTATCTATGTCAAGAATAATTTATTCCCTTTTTTGCTTCCACGTATCTTGTGAACAAAACCACAGACAGTGGAACTTACAGTAAACTCAGTCAACATGTCACCTTCGATTTTAATTATTAAGTTTTTGACTATTTATATTTTTGAAATTTATCCGTCATAATAACAATACTTACTTACATATAAGTAAGTAGGGGTTAAAGCAAAATAGTCAAAGTTCTAGTTTAAAGAAATATTCAAAATGTGTGAAGAATAGACAAAAGTAGAATCAAAAGTCCAGAATCAAAAGTCCAAAACCAACATATTATTAAGTAAGCACTCACGATCGTCACCTTTATCTGTTAACATTACGATTACTTGCATATAAGTAAGCTCAGCTTAAAGCATAAAATAATCAGAAATTCAAGTCTCGAAGAAATATCCAAAGTGTCTGGAAAATGGACAAAAGTAGAATCAAAAGTCCAAAATCAATAAATTATTAAGTAAGCAATCAAAAACGTCACTGTTCTTAACAAAAGCTATTTTGTCAAGTTAAAAAAGGTGTAATCATGCCCCACATAATGGAATTAGTCGGAAAAACAAGAGTAGTTGTGAAGGATGGGAAAGTTATTGAAGTCGGTGAGCCTGAAGTTGAATGGTGTCCAATCTTTGCCAAGGTGCGCGGAATCCAGAGGATAACTCCTGAAGAAGTTAAGAAAAATATGGAGTTCAGGATAAGCGATTTCGGGATGTTTACGGACAAACGCCGACTCGAACTTGAAGACTTTGTTGGGTTTGGCGCTAGCGAAGTTATGATGACAGGCCTGAGTAGAAGTTTACTTGACACAACAGTAACAGCCTGTGAAGGCGCAGGAACCGTTATTTCTAACAATCCTACCCTTGTTCAGGGCATGGGCGGCAGGATGTCCGGACTTGTAGAAACCGAGCCCATAGAAGGCATTATAAACGGGATTTCCGAGCGCGGCGGAATCGTGCTTGATCCCTCGACTGCAAAAATCGATCCGGTTGCAGGAGTCAAAAGGGCAGCCGAACTCGGATACAAGAAAATTGCAGTAACCGTGGCTTTCGCGGAAACCGCAAAAGAGTTACGGAAGCTTGAAACGGAACTCGGGCTCGATTTGATAATAATTGGCGTGCACGTTACAGGTTTAAGCAAAGAAGACACCCAGACTCTTATTGGAAATGCAGATATCACAACCAGCTGCGCTTCAAAGTACATGAGAGATCTTGTAAAGCCTCTTGCCCAGGTAGGAACTGCAGTTCCGCTTTTTGCCCTTACCCAGAAAGGCAAAGAACTTGTTATCGAAAGAGCAAAAGATATTACAAGCCCAATTCTGATCAATACCATGCCTCTGCCTGCACTGCCTGAAAACAAGCAGCCCAGAGAACTGAAATAAAAACAGCTCTGTTTTGAACAGCCCAGAAGATTGAAGTAAAACAGCTTTGTTTTGAAGCCAATCGATAATAAGTCTGATGACGTTGAGTAATTTCTTAGTTGAGGCTTAAATAGCCTCAATCAAAGTTGAGCTGGCGCATCCATAACAAGCAAAGTGATATCTTTTGGATGCGGGAATCATTACAGGTGAGATGGCGTTCAAGTGTTGTTTTTGAAGTCAATCACTAACTCCATCAATTTAATTTTGTCAGCGGCATCTTTTGTGATCTATGTTTACAAGCTTAATCAAAGCAAGTTAATCAAAGCAAGTTAATCAAACCAAACTAATCAAACCAAAAAGCTTCACATAAATCCTGCTCCTTTAATTTTTCATTTTCCTATCTGGCTGGAAAAGTGAGACCTGTAAAAATTGTATTGATTCAACAGTATTCAGGCCGAAATACTTATTTATCGTCTTGTTTTAGTAGACAAATTCTCTTTTATTCTGAAAAAAACGTTAATAGTCCAAATAAATTAAAAGAAGATGGTCTTGAATAACCAAGAGGACAGGTAATTACAGACTTTTTCCGCCATAAGATCTAACATGCTTCCAGGCTTTATGATGATTGGCAAAGAGATCCTTATCTACATATATCGCATCATTATCCCTTTTGTATAACTCTCTATCTTTTCCTATTGGACAGACCTTTATACATATACCGCACGGAGAAATGTAACGCTTGCTTAATTCAGCACTGTAAGAAGAACAGGCTTTCTTATCTGTTAATCCGCTGGGGTAATCTTCCTTATTAAGAGCATTCGATGGGCACATTTTTACACAACGCATACAGCGGGTGCAAAGTTCAGTCTCCAGCATTGGATCTTGAGAAAGCTCAGCTGTGGATAGAATTGAACCGAAACGGACCCTGGGACCATACTCCGGTGTAAGGATCGTATTATTTACCCCGAAAGTTCCCAGTCCGGCGAGCAAAGCAGCATGCCTGTGAGAAAAAAATGCGATGGGATTTTCGAGGAGTACCTGAATGTTCCCATACCCATCCCTGGGTACGAAAATAGATGGGTATCCTCTATCGGTCAGGAAGTTGGCAAGTCGATATGTGTATTGATCCAATAATGTATTTACTGTATTGTACAGTTCGCGGTAATATATTGAGGGGGACGTCTCCAACACAGGTAGAGGGATTGGCAATCCAATAACTATCACCGATTTTGCTTCAGGATATATGGATTGAGGATAGAATTCTTCAGGCATCCATGGCAAAAAAGGAGGGTTGTTCCATCTCTCAGTGCTGGCAACCCCAACCATGGGTATATCCAGACTTTCGCATTTCTGCAGGAGGGCTTTTTTTAGACCTTTAGTCGTAGATTCATCCCTTCTTTAATTTATTATTGCTAGGGGAATAGTTTTGTCTACTCATTTGAACGTTTCCACTTATAACAACATCCAGGATTTGTGGCAAATTAGATAAGCTGGGACTTATGCAACTGAACTCAAAATCAATAGCATTAAATCTTTAATAATCCAAAACAAAGATTTAAACTATAGTGTTTTTTGTGTTCGGTTTTGTACCTTAAGTGCATAAGTTTTATATGGAGCTCATCCCAAAACCAATTTTACTCCCACATCAACAAGTATTTCAAAAACATTTTCATAATCGGAAACTAGATTGACTACCCTATATTCGCGATTCAGAGGAGTTATTTCAAGTTTTGACATCAGCTCAACATTAGTTTTGGGATAGGCTCAAAGTTTAAAACACATTTATCAAATACTAGATGCCGTCTAATTCCCTTATTATCAAAAATATATGTAAAAAAAGGCTTTTAGAATCTTTTAGTGATCCATAGGACTTAGTCCCATTTTATGTAATTTAGTTCTGTACTTAGTAAGTTACTACTCATTTAAGTCATTACTTAGT
>CAYSZA010000203.1:0-5644 GCA_964435275.1 uncultured Methanosarcinales archaeon
CCGCACCGCTTGCATACGTTTACTCCTCTTCCGGACTTATCTATAGTCTCTGCCATTTACATGACCTCCACGCCATAGCTTTCGTTAAGGAAAGCAACCGCATCCTCGACTGTGACCCTGTGGTTAGTCGGGATTTTCCTTGTTGCGATTCTTCTCTTGCAGATTCTTTCTCCAGGGCGCTTGATCACAACTGTTATGTCCATTCCGAAAACCCCGATGTTCGGGTCATATCTCATGCCCGGAAAATCGGTATGTTCTTCGATTCCGAAAGAGACGTTCCCGAGGGAGTCAAACTGGGATCTGACCAGAGTTTTGTCAACGATATCTAAGGCGGTCTCAAGGAACTCCTGGGCTCTCTGGCCTCTCAAGGTTACTTTGCAGCCTATGGGTTCGTTCTTTTTGATCGAAAAAGCCGGAAGAGTCCTCTTGGAAAAGCACCTGACAACTTCCTGCCCCGTAATTGTCCTGAGGATTTCTTCGGCATTTACGAGATGCTGGCCACTTTCTCCGACACCCATGTGGACAATTACCTTCTCAACAACAGGAGTGCGCATAGAGTTACTCAATTACCTCACCACCGAGCCGAATCTCAGGCTTGTCCTCGCCAATGACAATCACGTAATCTTCTATCGTTTCGAAATCAGTTTCCCCGGAAATCGCGACTGTGTTGTGTCTGGAACTCTTAACTTCCCTGATTTCCTTGATTTTTCCGATTTCTCCAGAGTGCTGGCCGCCTACTACCATTGCCAGGTTGCCGACCTTGAACTGAAGGTGCTTTACTACCTGCTTGTCAGGCACTGAAAGGATAAGAGAATCCTTTGTGCCGTACTCGTTAGAACCGAGGATGTTGGTTCCGTCGTTCAGGTTAAGCTGCACCTTTCCTCCTTTGAGGGTGGTCTTATTGTTAATCCTGCAAAGTTTGTTAACATTTGTCTCGCTCAGCTTGTGAAGGGTCAGGCGTCCCTTTTCATCCTGGAGCATCCTGTATGTTTCGTTTATGAGCGGGAGTGTAATTACGTCAAAAAGCCCCACAGGGAACCTGAGGTCTTTCCTCGGAATCCCGTCCACAAGAACTTTGCCTTCCGAGAGAATTCTCTTACCTTCCCTGCTGTTATTTACAAGCTTGAGAACGTCGCGAATTATGATTCCGAGCGGAAGACTGCGAGCCTGGCTGTGAGGTCCTGGGCGGGTGGTGGAGACCCACTTATAACCTTTTTTCCCGGCCTTCCAGCTTTTTGGGATTGATAATCTTTTCTGGTGTGTCACAAAATCACCTGCCTCACTTCTTAATGCTTGATGCTCTGCGCCCGTCCTTCAGTTCCAGTTTTGTGATCATAACATTGGAGGGGTATATAGGTCTTGGGACTTCGGTGCCATCCACCTTGGTGGAAATAACTCCGTCCACGGCAATCGTGCCGTTCTGAAGAGAGACGGTCTGGACCTTTCCTTCAGTACCCTTAAAGTCTCCGCGCATGACCTTCACGGTATCTCCCGCGATAACTGCGGCGCTCCTTGTGCCGTACTCCTTGGAGAGTGCTTCACTGAGCCTTGCGCCCATAAATTTCTGTCTGACGTGCAGAGGCGCGTTATATCTTGCTTTTCTCTGCTTTCTTGGCTGTTTGGATACCATGTTCGCCACCTCAGACAATAATAGATGCTGTGGTCCCTATCTTGGGGTACCTCTCAGCTACTTCTCTTGCTACAGGACCTTTTATGTCCGTGCCCTTGGGAATCCCGTCCTCGTCCGTGATTACCATGGCATTATCCTCAAAGGATACGTGCAATCCGTCCGGACGGCGGAACTCCTGTTTCTGGCGAACAATCACTGCGAGGAGAACCTGCTTCCTCATTTCGGGTGTGCCTTTCTTTACTGAGACGACGCACATGTCCCCAATTCCTGCGCAGGGCATTCTGTTCTTGACCCCTCTGTACTTCTTGACAGAAATAATCTCAACGACCTTGGCTCCGGTGTTGTCCACACAGGGAATCTTGGCGCCTGCATTGAGAGCCCTTGGGATGTTGGAGCGTATGCCTTTCATTTGGGCACCTCCGCTTTAACTACCACATAGGACTTCGTTTTGCTTATACGCCTGCATTCTGCAATCGTAACGATATCCCCGACTTTTGCTGAAATGCAGGGTGGGTTATGTGCGTGAACCTTCGAGCGTCTCTTCTCGTATCTCTGGTATTTCGGCACCAATTTCATGTATTGCCTTTCAATAACTACCGTATTGTCCATCTTGCTGCTGACCACGGTGCCCACAAGGATTTGACCTCTTACTGGAAGTGTTCCGTGGAAGGGACAGTATGAATCATCACATTCTTCTGATGGCGCCGGTATGTTTAATCCAATATCTCTTGCCATGAGTTTAGCCCCATTTACGTAACTTTTTGATGTTCTTGATCCGATTTTCGGGTTGTGAGAGCAGCAGGTTTCCCTGAATTTTAACGAATGTATCGGATCTGCGGCCTTTTTCTGAGAGCTCGGCAGGGATCCGGAAGAGAAATTCCGAATCCGCCTTTGGAATCTTCAGTTCCCGCGACTTCGAGTTTTCTACGATTAACATATTTTTCGTCTCGTCGATTACCCGGCCGCGGATTCCTGTCAATGCTGGATTAGTGGAACGAATCACCTGAATTTCGAGCCCTATCAGTTCATGGTAGATAAGGGTCGAAGGTAGAATTTCCACTTTAGATTTCATTTAGCTCATGCTGAATTGTCTTTATCCGGGCAATCGTTCTCTTGATTTCTCCGATTCGTCCCGGATTATCAGGAGCTCCGCCTGCGGAGGTGAGGGCGCGTTCTCTGACCAGTTCGTTTCTAAGGGTTTCGAGTTCGTCAGCCCGTTCCTCAACTGTCATAGTCCGGATTTCGCTGGTTCTGAGGATTGCCATTATTCCTTAGCCTCCTTGTGAACCCGTGCCATGGGATGCCAGTAGTCGTAGCTTTCGTGCTTGTGCTGCCAGACCCCATTGACCTGCCTGCGGAGTTCTTCTGAGCCTTCTACCTGGATAACTTCAGCTTCTTCCTCTTCTGCGGTCTCAGCCTGGAATTCTTCCTCGGCTTCTTCAGGCTCTGCGACTTCAGCTGCTACTTCTACGGGTTTTGCAGGTGCTGCTGTTGGTTTTGCAGGCGCTGCTGCAGGACGGGGTTTTGCCGCGCTTTCCTTTTTAGGGGCTTCAACGGGTTTCTCAGCCGGTTTTTCGGCAGGTTTTTCAACCGGTTCGGGAACAAGCTCGTTTGCTTCCTTAATCCTGTATGAGTCAGGCAGGACAACACCTGGCTGAATGATCCTGACTTTGCAGCCAAGGGTTCCGAGCTTTTTAATTGCTACTGCAAACCCTTCATCAACGACCTCTTCTACAGGGTTTCCAGAGTGTTTTATGTACCCGTCAACGAATTTTTCAACTCTCGATCTGGCGCCTGTAAGTTTTCCGGAAATAACAACTTCACAGCCGAGTGCGCCTGCATTCATGACTGCACGAAGGGTGTTGTGTCCGGCTTTCCTGAAATACCAGCCTCTCTCGATTGAAGCTGCGAGCCTGGATGCCATCATCTGAGCGTTAAGTTCAGGTTTCTTGACTTCCTGAGCGTCAATCTGCGGGTTTTCGAGATTGTACTTAGTTGCTACATCCCTTGTAAGCTTTCTGATGACCTTCCCGGCTTTCCCGATTACCATTCCAGGCTTTTCGGAATAGATAATAATCTGGGTGCCCATTGGGGTCCTGTTAAGCTCCATGCCGCCGTATCCAGCTCTGTTCAGCTGCTCTGCGAAATACTCGTCCATGGAGGCTTTGACATACCCGTCATTGACGAACTTTCTCTCTATTGCCATTTAGCGCACCTCGGAAAGAATCATCTCGATATTTACAGTTTCTGTGTCTTTGGGAGTGGCCCTTCCTCTGGCCCTTGGCATGAACCCGTGGATTGTCCTTCCGCGCTGAATTGCAGCGTGGACAATGAACATATTTGCGGGCTCAAGACCCTTGTACTCGGCATTGCTTTCTGCATTCTTCAGGACCTTGAGGACCTCTTTTGAAGCATTGACAGGGTACCTGCCTGCAGCCATAGGACCTTTCCGGTGTCCTGTTCCGTCATGGTGCCTTTTGAAGGGGACTGCCTGTTTTAAAGCAATTACATCTTCTAAAAACTTTCTTGCTTCGGCAACCTTCATGCCCTTGATTTTACAGCAGACTTCACGGGACTTCTTAGGGGAAATGTGAAGTTCGGAACCCATTGCCTTAGAGGTAGTCTCAGGGTCTCCCTTAATTGAATAATCGATTCTTGCCATTCCCTCTCACCTCATTTCAGTGGCACGAACTTGCTTGAACGGGTTGCTCCCACACCGGCACTGCCGTGTGTAACTCTTGATCTTGTGGGTGCAAATTCTCCAAAGCGGTGCCCGATCATTTCAGGCTGAAGGTCCACACTTACGAAGCTTTTCCCATTGTGGATTTCAATAGTCTGTCCGATCATTTCCGGAAGGATGATCATGTCTCTGTGATGAGTCCTGACCTTCTTTCCTTCCTTGAACTCGTGCAGGACTTTTTTCTGTCCGTCCGTGAATCCGCGTTTGATGCTCCTGCGTTCTCTTGAAGGCAGGAGTTCTGCAAACTCTTCAAGACTCAGTTCCTGAAGTTCTGAGACGGTTTTCCCGCGGTAGGTATACTCACCCTTTCTCTTTGGTAATCTTGATGATGATTTTTTAGCCATAACGAATACCCCTCATCAGCGCTTCATTCCGGTCCTTCTGGCTGCAATCAGTCCGACCTTTCTTCCGGGCGGAGCGTTTCTGCTAACTGTTGTAGGCTTGCCCGGGTGCTTCCAGGCACCTCCACCGAATGGGTGGTCACGCGGGTTCATGGCAACACCTGAAACCCTGGGATACTTTGCAGCTCTTGTTTTCATTTTGTGGTACTTTTTCCCGGCTTTGAGCCATGGCCTGTCCACACGGCCTCCGCCTGCAACAATACCGACAACTGCCCTGCACTTCGGATTAAGCCATTTAATGCTGCCAGAGGGCATTGCCACTGCAGTCCTGTTAGGCTCATGAGTTACGACAGTTGCGTATACTCCGGACGAGCGCACGAATTTGCCGCCGTCATTTGGCTTTGACTCGATGTTGCAGATAAAGAAACCTTCAGGCACGTTTCCTATAGGAACTATGTTTCCCGGCCTGACATCGGCATCGTCTCCGCACTCGATTGTGTTCCCTACTGCAACTCCTTCGGAGGCCAGCAGGAGAAGCTCTTCCCCGTTTTCAAAGGCAACTTTTGCAATCGGGGCTGAACGAGCAGGATCGTGCTCGATATCAATGACTTTCCCCTGGATCGAAGTGTTTTCATCAACACGGGGGTGCCTCAGTTCTGCCTTGTACTTATGAGAAGGAGCTCTGTAGGTAGGAGTACCTCTACCCCTGTTCTGTGATATTAGTCTTTTACCCATACATCACACCTCACATTAGTCCTATCCGGGTTGCAATTTCGTGTGCCGATTCGGGATCTTCGAATGTCAGGACTGCTTTTTTCATGCCCTTCATGGTGGTCATGGTCCTTACGGACCTGACTTTGAACCCGTACAGTTTCTCGACATCTTCTACGATCTGCTTTTTGTTTGACCTGGTATCCACGATAAACTGGAGCT
>CAYSZA010000204.1:0-5616 GCA_964435275.1 uncultured Methanosarcinales archaeon
TAAGTGAGTGTAAGAATGTGGAAGCCTGGAACAATAAAATAGTCTGCAGGACTAACAGCGCCCTTAGAATCTGGAACTCTAATAAAGTAAAACTGCACGATAATGTAATTGACTCTTTATACTACAAATGTACGGGCGGTCCAGGTATTCAGATCGAAAAATCTGCAGGTACTATGGATAGTATTGAAATTTACAATAATGTTTTGCATGATACTTATGGACCTGGAATCTGGATTTTCAACTATGACACTTCTGCTACCAAAGAACAGGGGAAAAATGTCTACATCCATCACAATATTTTCTATAATACAGGCACTAATACCGGAATTACCTGGACTGGGGGTATTGTAGCTAGTGGATTCCATGACACTCTAATCGAAAATAATGTCTTTGACGGTGCATACCATGCTGCTATTGTTCACATGTATCCCGAAAAATATTCTCCAAGTTACTCGTCTGGATACACTACTATTGTCCGCAACAATATAATTGTAAACACTAAGTCGCGTATAAAGAACCCAAGCGGGACAGGGTATGGTGTGATTAATTATCTAACTAAGAACCACAAATTTGTGCTTGATAATAACTGCCTTTACAATAACGCGGCAGGCAATTATAAAAGCTGCACCTCGAAATCTGATATTTACGTAGACCCACTATTCGCAAACCAGAAAAGCCGTGATTACCACCTTAAATCAACAGGTGGAAGATGGGATGGAAAAGCCTGGGTTAAAGACAAAGTGAGTTCTCCATGTATTGATGCCGGTTATCCGTCCTCTAGTTATTCTAAGGAACCAGAGCCCAATGGAGACAGGATCAACATAGGTACTTATGGAAATACAATATATGCATCGCTTTCGCCCTCAAAAGCTAAGACTATAGAGTGTTCATTAATAGATTCTATTCCCGAGACTACAGACGAAATTGCAGAAGATCTGAGCTTTACAGTGGAAAATTTTAGTGCGGATGAAAATGACCTCGAACACTTAGAGCCAGAGCTTTCGGTTGATACTGGACAGGACCCAGTTATTGATTCCATTCCCGAAGCTACAGTTAAGGTCGGAGAAAACTTGAACTTTACAGTGAGAGCTTCTAATGTAAACGAAAGTAACCTTACATTTTCAGTTTCAGACCTTCCTGCAGGTGCAAGTTTTGATGAAACAGGATTTTTTAGCTGGACACCTGCAGAAGGGCAGGAGGGACTTTACACCGTATCCTTTGAGGTAAGTGATGGTGTACTCAATGATTCCGAAGTTGCAATAATAAGTGTAGTTGAGAAAGAAGTTCCTTTAACTCTCTCTGATACAATATGTGACAGCTACCTTTATGAGGCTTCTTCTGACGGTTTCAGTTTGAATAATTTATCTCTCGAATTGGAGGAATAAGTGATGCATTCAGTAAATCTAGGGGGCTTGGGAAAGTTACTGTGCTAGGACAAAATTGATTTTTGATAAAAGCACGCAGTAGTCGAGGAGAAAAAGGCCGGAGTATGTATCGGGTTGTAGCTAGAAGGGAGTTACAAGAAGAATCTTGGAGCGATATAACCTGCCGTATGTTCATGGAGGCATAATGGCACATGTTGGCGCCTGACTTCCAGACAGCTTTTCCATTCTTCGACCTTTTCTCTCTGGCTTGTTTTTAATCCTTTTACGGAAATATATTATAAATTTTTTCACGTTAAATAACTTATAATGTCTTTTTGAAGTTGTTCCATTTTACTGCTATGGCTAAACAAAACCCTCTTTTTTGTGAACATTAATAATATTTGAAAGTGAAGATTTTGAGGCAACTTCAGAAAAAAAATTCTTTCTATCATCAACTTTAATAAACCTTCTTTTGATCTGGTTTTTTTCTTTTTAAGCACTTATTGGTTCTTCCTTTATATTTAAGAACTTGGTAAAAATTTAGAAGAACTGCGCAAATACTTTTATAACATTATGTTCAAATTACAATATTGACTATAGAAAATTTAACAATAGGTCAGAAACTAATTTATTCCTCATGTTTTGCGGGGGGAATTTGCGTAAATTCGAGGAATTGACCTGAAACACAAGGAGATTTATTCAGACTCCTTTATCTGCTATATTTAATCGGGTTCAATAGCCTCTGCTGTGAATAATTTCTCCAGAAATTTTCTATAGCCTTGAACTTTGGAGAGTGGATACTATTTGAAAAATCTTGTCCAATGCATCGGAACCAGGCTAATAAATTTAAGAAAGCCATTGGCAAACAGTAATAAATCTCGTGGAGATATTGATACGTCACCACACGAATATCTGTCTAAGAAAAATAACAATGCATCTTGTCACTATCAACCTCTGGTAATCTCGTCGGTGAAGCGAGAAATAGTAATTCTTTCTCTGGTTTGTTTCCTTATCCTGGCAGGCGTTCCTACTGCCCTATGCAGGACTGCTGCACCAACAGTTTACGTTGCAGGAGACGGTAGTGGAGATTTTAACTGCGATGGAACGGATGATCATGTGCAGATTAATCAAGCCCTGAAGTTTGTAGCAGACAATCCGGAATATACCACTGTCCATCTCAAAGGACCTTTAACTTATGTTATTGACGATACTCTTCTTATCGGTAATCATACTATCCTTGAAGGGGATTCGACTGCAGTGATCAAACTGGTAGATAATGCAGGCTGGGTTACAATGAAACCACTGATCCAGCAAATGAGCAGCTCAGGAAATAATAACATTGTAGTAAGAGGTTTCGAAGTTAATGTAAACCATGACGGGAATGCCGAACTCGCTAAGGGTAAAGGATACTACAACGTAATGTACTTCCTTTACTGCAAAAACGTAACCGTATGTGATATGTATATGCACGACGGACACGGAGACGGATTGAGGATAAAATACGGCGAAAACATTCAGTTTTATAACAACACTATCTACAAGCTCGGGCACGACGGTTTATTTGCAATTGAATGCCAGAACGTAAGAGCCTGGAATAACACGATAACCTGCAGAACCAACAGCGCTCTTAGAATCTGGAACTCAAACCATGTAAAGTTCCATGACAATGTAATCGATTCTTTCTACCATTGGAGTGCAGGCGGGCCGGGAATTCAGATCGAAAAGTCTGCAGATACTATGGATGATGTAGAAATATTCAACAATACGATCAATAACACTTATGGACCCGGGATCTGGCTTTTCAACTATGATAGTTCCTCTCTTACCAGAGGACAGGCGAGAAATGTCCATATTCATCATAATATTTTCTACAACACAGGCACCAATCCTAGCATTACCTGGGTAGGTGGTATTGTTGCAGGTGGGTTCGAGGATACTGTCATTGAGAACAATGTCTTTGATGGCATATACCACTCTGCAGTCGCCCACATGTATATCAATAGTTACTCCCCACCCTATTCACCAGAAGGTGACGGATACACTACAATTATCCGTAATAACATTATTGTAAATACCCAGCCACGTACAAAGGACCCTAGCGGTACAGGGTATGGAATTGTCAATTACCTACCCGCAACACATACTTTTGTGCTGGAAAATAACTGCCTTTACAATAACTCAGCAGGAAACTATAAAAACTGTACATCGCAGACTGATGTTTACATAAACCCTCTCTTTGCAAGCCAGAAAAACCATGATTACCATCTTCGGTCGATGTCAGGACGCTGGAACGGAAAAACCTGGGTAAGGGATATTGTAAGTTCTCCTTGCATTGATGCAGGTTATCCGGACTCTGACTATTCCAATGAGCCTGAGGACAATGGAAACAGGATCAATATAGGAAGATATGGAAACACAATTTGCGCATCCCTCTCAGAAACTCCTGTAGAGAATCATCCTCCGGTAATGGATCCCATTCCTGAAGTTGTGGTTAAGGCTGGAGAGAACCTTAGTATTCTAGTAAAAGCTTCTGATGAAGAGGGAGACAATCTTACATTTTCAGCTTCAGATCTTCCTGCAGGTGCAAGATTTGATGGAAAGTCAGGACTTTTTAGCTGGACACCTGCAAACGGGCAGGGGGGACTTTACACCGTAACTTTTGATGCAAGTGATGGTGTACTCAATGATTCTGAAGTTGCAACCATAAATGTAGAAGAACTTCCGTTGAATCTCTCTGGCAAAATGTATGACAGCCGTTTGCGTGAAGCTTCACCTGAAGATGTCTTTTCGGAAAAGTCATTTCTTGATGTCGGAGGGATGAGTGGTGTTGGTAGGTACAGAGATCTTATATGGTTTAACGTAAGCGAGTACACCAATGCTACTGAAATCAGCAATGCAACTCTTTCCCTTTTCTGGTATTATCCTTCCAGCACACGTCCGAAAGATACTGTTATCGAGATTTACAGGCCTGCTGCCTGGAATCCGGACTATGCAAGCTGGAATAAAAAGAATAAAGGTGTTGCTTGGAATAATTCTGGAGGAGATTGGTATGATAGAAACGGTGTCCTTCAGGGCAGTGCTCCGTATGCCACATTAACCTTCAAAGCCAGTAGCCTGCCAGATAATAGATACTGTGAGCTTAATGTAACTGACCTCGTAAAAGAGTATGTCAGCGGCAAGTACGCAAATACAGGTTTCCTGATAAAGGCCAATAATGAAAGTGATAACTATATCGCCTTCTACAGTGCTGACTGCGGAAACACGAGCCAGGTACCAAAACTCAATATTACGAAGAGAGTAACTGCAAATGCAACTATAACTGGCGCCGAAGACAACCGTCTGCGTGAAGCTTCACCTGAAGATGTCTTTTCGGAAAAGTCATTTCTCGACGTCGGAGGGATAAGTGGCGGTGGAAGATACAGGGATATTATATCATTCAATTTAAGTAGGTATCCCGGTACTACGCAGGTGGACAATGCAACTCTTTCCCTTTTCTGGTATTATCCTTCCAGCACACGTCCGAAAGATACTGTTATCGAGATTTACAGGCCTGCTGCCTGGAATCCGGACTATGCAAGCTGGAATAAAAAGAATAAAGGTGTTGCTTGGAATAATTCTGGAGGAGATTGGTATGATAGAAACGGTGTCCTTCAGGGCAGTGCTCCGTATGCCACATTAACCTTCAAAGCCAGTAGCCTGCCAGATAATAGATACTGTGAGCTTAATGTAACTGACCTCGTAAAAGAGTATGTCAGCGGCAAGTACGCAAATACAGGTTTCCTGATAAAGGCCAATAATGAAAGTGATAACTATATCGCCTTCTACAGTGCTGACTGCGGAAACACGAGCCAGGTACCAAAACTGAACCTAACTTATAGCTAAAGGTTTGTATTACAAGTAGATTTCCATGACTTCTAGCTCGAGAACAGGTTTTGAGTGCTGGATGTCATGGACTGCCTTTCCCTTCTGTTCCGTGAAAAACAAACCAATTATTAAGACTTTTCAGTAGGGAAAATTTTTGGTCGTGCATTAGTAGATGGTTGATATTTTGTGTTTGAGTATATTTGCTCAGTTACGTCTATTTTCTAAGAGCGTGTCTTAAAATTCGAATCAATTCTACAGTCAGGTAATTGGAAACCTCAATTTAGAATAAGATCGCAAGTTTTCCTGAAATTCGGGTACATATTGACCTTGTGGTATATTACTTCCAATCGAGTTCACCTAACTCTTTACTTCAAATGCATTAGCCTAT
>CAYSZA010000205.1:0-5600 GCA_964435275.1 uncultured Methanosarcinales archaeon
GGGAAAAATTATTGTATAACCATGGCAGACTCTATTGGAAATTTCCTATCCGCTTTGAAACAAAACACTCCATATCTAAAAGACCATGACGTGAATAACGAAGTAGCGCTTGGAATAGTGCTGCACCTGTTCATTTTCCTCTCCTTTATTTCTATATTTTACCTGTTGGTAAGAACCTTCATGTAACGAAGCAGACCGTGACTGTACAGGCTGGCTTCAGGACAGCCAGAACCCTGAGTACCTGGCATGCCGACCAGGAAGAGCACAACGGTTTTACAAAATAACTTTCAGGACTGAAATGCCCGAGTTGAAAAGAAACAGAAAGTAGTGAACCGCAAGGATGCACTACCTTTTGTTAGAACAAATCCTGCTTGCTCCTGCCTGTTATAAATATGCTTGTTATAATCACATGCTGAGTGTTTTTTATAAGCACCCTTTTTATAAACACCCGCTGAGTGTTACAAGCACCCCATATTATTCTTGAGTGTTGCAAATACTCTACGTTTCTACAAATTTTCGCGAGCTTTTTATTGCGAACTATTTGTCAGGCCAAGAATCCTCTCGGTCTCACTGACTACATACTTAACTTCCTTGTCCTCTATCCTGCCCTCTTTTTCCATGAGATACGCACACTGAATAAAGTTTTCAAGCTCCTTCACCGAATTCTCCTTATCTCCTTTTTCGAGGTAACATATTGCGCTCCAGAGTTTTGCATTGAAAGGATCTTTCGCGGAGGGATGAAGGTTCAGGGAGTCTACATATTCTTTAAGTTTTTCCAGTTCTTTTATGGGATTGTTTTCTTCACTGCCTAGAGTAAGCATGTAGATATCCGAATTCCCATTGCGCCAATCAGCAAAAACTATTCTGTCACCGTAAATAGCAGGAGTTTCCTGGTTTGAGTTATCAGTGGTTAGTTGAAGTTCCGCAGAAGTGGAAAGATTATACATGTAAATGTCATAGTTTTCATTGCGATAATCATCCCAGACAATTCTGTCGCCATATATGTCAGGCCTTTGCTGGTCCGACTCATCTGTGGTTATTCGGGTTTCTTCGCAGTTTGAGAGGTTATACATATAAATATCCGGGTTTCCGTTGCGCCAGTCTTCCCAAACGACTATATCCCCATAAACCGCAGGCCAAACCTGATTCGC
The DNA here is from genome assembly GCA_964435275.1 of uncultured Methanosarcinales archaeon. GTDB lineage: Archaea > Halobacteriota > Methanosarcinia > Methanosarcinales > Methanosarcinaceae > Methanosarcina. The sequence continues at coordinate 1,152 of CAYSZA010000205.1, forward strand.
TTCGCTGGTTACAATCGGAGTTTTCGTCCTGGTGGAAAGGTCGTACATGTAGATATCGGAGCTTCCGTTCTGCCATTCCATCCAGACTATCTTGTCCCCTGAGATATCACAAAGACCACCACGAACGTTTTCTAGAAGACAGGTTTCTGTTGAGGTGGAAAGGTTATACATGTAAATACCCTCCCTGCCGTCCATCCATACCATCCTGTCCACGTAGATAGCAGGATAACCCTGGTAAGCTTCATTGCTTGTTACCTGACATTCTTTAAAACTGGATAAATCGTACATGTAAACGTTCCCGTCATCTCCACGCCTGTCCTCCCATGCGATTATATCTCCGTAAATTGCAGGATCCCATTGAGCAGACTCATTGGTTGTAATTTGAATCTCTGTGCAATTCGAAAGGTCATACATGTAGATGTCCCAGTTCTCATTGCGCTCATCCTGCCAGACAATCCTGTCTCCGTAAATGGCAGGACTGCTCTGAGTGGATTCATTTACAGTTATTTGAGTTTCTTTACCCTGTGCAGCCTCTGAGGCTGCAGTTTCCTCACATACCATTAACAAAAAGATTACGCAACACATAATCAGTTGTTTTATCCTCATAATATCCCTCGCAAATAAAGAAAATCACGCCTGGAAAGCATGTTTCCACATATAGTAATATCCGTCTTAGCCTATATAAAGTGTATGAATTATATGCAAGAATTTAGCAAATTATTTTAATAAAAGAAAATATTAATTCCAAATTGTATATTTATAGTTAAAATGTCCGTTATTTTTGTTAAGCTTAGGTGTGAAAACGCGGTAGTTTAAGATTTATATTTATATGAGCAAAGATACTGATTAGCTGCGCCATTTCTCATATTCGAGTGGCAGTATTACTTAAAGCGTATATGCAAAATTTGACAACTCTAAAATGGAGCCACTCAATGATCGTGCCTGCACAACAGGAGAAAAAGTTTAATGTTGAACCTTAGTCTGCTTAAACCAAACACAGCAAAAGGTAACTAAAACAGAGGCCTCTTAAACCCGTTTCCGACAAATCGGAGGCAAATTCCAGCACAAAAAACAGGAGGCCAACGAAGTACGAGCATAATTCAGTCCTTCTCGGCTTTGAGAATATTCATCTACCGAAAATCAGCTCGCACCTCTTTACTCATTTTATTACTTAACTTTACTCATTTTATTGCTTAACTAGTCAATTTAATTGCTTCAATCTTATATACAGAGATACCTTTATACCTTCTATCATACCTTTTACATTCAATTTCTTACTTAACGTTATTCTATAACAATCGATAACCGCCAGTACAGCACCTAAAAAAACTAAGAGAGGAATCGAGCGCAAACAAAGCTTACAAAAGAAGGGAGAAAATACCGAGCCGAAGGACTTAAAACTGAAGGAAGAAGAAAAAGACTGAATCTGAATGACTGGGTTTAGAAGAGAATTAGAAAGGGCTGTAGGGAAACTAAAGAGAATTCAGGAAAATTGAAGGAAATTTAAGGAATTCAAGGAAAACTGAAGGAAATCTAACAAATCTTTAAGGAAAAGTAAAAAGAACTAAGGCGCTTCCTGCTTAGATTCGGGTGAAAATATGGAGAAATACGATTACAGTGAACTTGGGCTGAAAGCCGGGCTTGAAATTCACCAGCAGCTGGATTCGAAGGAGAAACTGTTCTGCAGGTGTCCGACCCTGATCAGGGATGTCAGAGATTCGGATTTTGAGTTTTTCAGGTATCTCAGGGCTACGGAAAGCGAGATGGGAGAAAAGGACAGGGCTGCAGTGGAGCAGACCAAGATCAGGAGGAAGTACATCTATAAGGCTTATGACACGACCTGCCTTATAGAGAATGATGAAGAACCTCCAAGAGAACTCAATAAGGAAGCCCTGGAGATTTCCCTCGGGATTGCAAAACTCTTCAATATGAAACCTGTCGACCAGATGCACGTTATGAGAAAGATTGTGGTGGACGGGTCTAATACCAGCGGGTTTCAGAGGACCGCTTTTCTCGCAAGCGACGGGTATATTGAGACCTCCGAGGGGCGCTGCGGGATTGACAGCCTCTGCGTGGAAGAAGAAGCTGCCCAGAAAATAGAGGAAATCGGAGACTCAATCGTTTATTCCCTTGACAGGCTTGGAATTCCGCTTGTAGAAATTGCAACTGCCCCGGATATCAGGTCTCCTCGCCACGCAAGAGAGGTCGCCGAGCAGATAGGAATGTTCCTCAGGTCTACAGGGAAAGTAAAAAGAGGGCTTGGCACAATCAGGCAGGACGTAAATATATCAATTGCCAGAGGCGCAAGGGTAGAAATAAAAGGGGTACAGGCACTTGACCTCATAGAAGATATTGTCCGCAGGGAAGTTGAAAGGCAATTGAATCTCCTTTTTATCAGGCAGGAACTTATGGAAAGAAAAGCCTTTGTCTGCGAGGAAATCTACGACGTGACAGGCCTTTTCATGGACACAAAATCAAAAGTCCTGCAAAAAGGTGTGAAAAAAGGCGCAATCCTTGCCGCCCTTCTCAGGAAATTCGAAGGGCTTGTGGGCAAAGAAGTCCAGCCAGGAAGAAGGCTCGGGACCGAGTTTTCAGACCGGGCAAAAACTGCAGGGGTAGGAGGGATTTTCCACACCGACGAACTTCCTAATTACGGGATAACCGAAAAGGAAGTTCAGGCTGTCAGGGATGCTATAGGGGCATGCCCTGTGGATGCCGTAGTAATGGTCGCGGACGAGCCCGAAAAAGCCAGGCTTGCAATTGAAGCAGTTATCACAAGGGCAAAAGAGGTTATAGAGGGAATTCCTGAAGAAACCCGAAGAGCCCTTCCAGATGGGAATACTGCTTATATGCGTCCCCTCCCGGGCGCTGCAAGAATGTATCCTGAAACCGATGTGCCTCAAATCGAAATCTCGCAGGAATACTTCGATTTAATCGAGACTCCCGAACTTCTTACCGAGAGAGCAAAGCGTTTTATCTCCGAAAACGGGCTGAATAAAGAGCTTGCCGAAAAAATAGCTTATTCAAAGTATCTTCCTCTCTTTGAAAGCCTGATAGAGACTTACGGGAAAGATGCAAACGTAAACTCAACCCTGATCGCCAGGACTCTTGTCGGGATAGTTCCGGAAATCCGGAGAAACGGGGTTGAAACCGAAAACCTTACGGATGAGCATTTCAGAGGCCTTTTTGGAGCCATTTCAAATCAGGAAATCGCAAAGGAAGCCATTCAGGAACTCCTGACTGCCCTTGCAAAAGAACCGGAATTGAGCACTCAGGAAGCGATTTCAAAACTTGGGCTCAGCGCCTTTGACCCCGAAGAGGTTGAAAACTTCATCAAGAAAACAGTCAGGGAAAGGGGAGACTTTATCAAGGAGAAAGGCCCGGCTGCTCTTGGTCCACTCATGGGCATTGTTATGAAGGAGTACAGGGGGACGGTCGATGGCAAAATCCTTAGCCAGATGCTGAAAAAAGAACTGGACAGCTTTATCAGTCAGGGATAACTCCCTCCCTTATTTTTTATTTTCCTGAGAGGTACTGATTTCCATGATTTTTTATTTTCCTGAGAGGTACTGATTTCCATGACTCTAATTTCCATGACTTTTTACACCGGCATATTTCCGTCAATAGGTGTCAGGCAAGGCGTGAGAAATTAGTAAATGTTTATTCCTGAAGTAAAAATCCTCGCTCTTGAAATACAGAAGTTTTCGTTCCTGAGACACAGAAACTCTCATTTATAATGTATAAAAGTTAACTTTTTATGTTAATTGAGACATTTATACTATTATAGTATAGATGTGGCTAAGATTTTGCTACCTTTTACCAGGAGATGGTAGCTGGTATAATGATCCACAAGAGGGTTACAAAATAATAACCTCAGGAGAAGACATCCCATGAAAGTACTGCTTGTAGATGATGACCCCCTGTTTTTAGAGTTATCAAAGACATTCCTAGAAGTTTTCCATGACATATCTTCGGACACTGTTAATTCTGCAAGGGAAGCCATCCAGAAGCTTGAGAAAGACTCTTATGACGTGGTTGTTTCGGACTACGATATGCCTTTAATGGACGGCATTGTGTTCCTGAAAACTATCCGTGATAAAAGTATTAATACCCCCTTCATCCTGTTCACAGGTGTGGGTAAAGAAGATATTATGCACCAGGCAATCGAAAATGGCGCAAGTTCCTTTATCCAGAAAATAGGGGATCCAAGAGCTCAATATTCTGAATTGTCAAAAAGAATCTGGCAGGTTGTCAGCAGCGGTGCATGTTGCTGAGTAGAGTGAAGGAAGAACCTGAGACTTCCCAGTAGCTTTCAACCAGATTCATGTTTTGATTCAAAGTATTCACCCTATCTATAGCTTTTGCTAATCCCGGTCTCCGGGTTTTTTTCCCTTACAGGCTTTTACTGAGCCTATATGCTTTTACTGAGCCTATATGCTTTTACTGAGC
>CAYSZA010000206.1:0-5576 GCA_964435275.1 uncultured Methanosarcinales archaeon
TGCCTGCTAGGAAGAAGATAACTTACTGCTGTCTATATAAAGTTTTTCTTTTTTTTATTTTTCACAAAAAATACTATAAAAAAAGGGGCAGCGCAGCTTTATTCTACATTTTTCTGCACAGTTGTTTTTTACTGATTGCTTTGTAACGTCAGTTATGATTTGAGGCTCTGTCAGTTAAGGGTTTTACCTAATAAATATATCGGACGAATACAATATAGTCACTAAATAAATCCAATTATCAAATTGACAGAAGCAGACAGAGATTCTTGGCTGTTTCTTGTTTCAAGCCGCTTTTTATTGCTTTGGGGAAAATGGAGGAAAAAATATGGAGACTTACAGTATTCCTGAAATTGCCAGAAACGTTTTCTGGGTTGGGGCAAAGGACTGGAACCGAAGAATGTTTGATGCTTTGATTCCACTGCCTCAGGGAACAAGCTACAATGCCTACATTGTGAAAGGAGAAGAGAAAACAGCCCTCATAGATACCGTGAACCCTGGTTTTGAGAAGGAGTTCGAAGAGAAAATAAAGCTGGTTTCCAGCCTGGAAAAACTGGATTACCTGATTATGAATCATGCCGAGCCCGATCATGCAAGTGCAATTCGTTATATCATGGATAGGGCTCCTGGTTCCATACTTGTTACGACGGACAGAGGCGTAAAAATGGCAAGCCTTTACCACGAACTGCCGGACGCCCGGGTTAAAGTTGTTGCCGAAGGAGATATTCTTGATCTGGGAGGGAAGACCCTGCGCTTTATCGAAGCTCCCTGGCTTCACTGGCCTGAAACCATGTTCACATACTTGCCTGAAGACAGAATCCTTTTCCCGTGCGATTTTTTCGGGTCTCACACAGCCCAAGGGGTTTACGATGAAGATCTGGAAGACCTTATCCCTCTCGCAAAGCGCTATTATGGGGAAATCATGATGCCTTTTGGGAAAATGGGGGCAAAGGCTCTAGAAAAAATAAAGGATCTTAATATCGAGATTATTGCCCCGAGTCATGGGCCTATCTACAAAAACCCACAGCGTATACTTGAGCCCTATGCGAAATGGACAGCAGGAGAGACCGAAAATAAAGCTCTTATTGTCTATGTGAGTATGTGGGGTTCCACAGAGCTTATGGTCAGGACAATTGCAGAAACCTTGCTGAGAGAAGGCATAGATGTAAGGATGTATGATCTTGCGGTCTCAGATATAGGGGACGTAGCAAGGGAGCTGGTTGATTCCCGTGCTATTATCCTCGGAGCTCCGACTGTCCTGGCAGGCATGCATCCTCTTGCCCTTTACGGCACTTACTTGGTAAAAGCTCTCAATCCGCCTGCAAAGTATGGGGTTGTACTTGGGTCCTTTGGCTGGGGCGGAGGCGCTCTGAAGCAGGCTGGAGAAATTCTTGTCCCTTCGAAGATGGAAGTAGTAGGAACGCTTCAGGTTAAAGGCAAGCCCAGGGAAGAAGACCTGAAAAAGGTTGAGGAGATTGGCCTGGAACTTGCCCGAAAAATGAAAGCATAACTGAATAGGCACGGGAAAAGGCTCTACAATACCTAAACGGATATATCCAGATCTGGAGAGCCCCTGTTTTAAGCCTCTGTGTAAGGCTCCTTTTAGCCCGGTAAAATTCGTCTGGTCTATCCTGGAAGCCTTACCTGGCTTTTTTCAGCAGTATCTGTGGAAGCAATATCTGCGGAGCTACATAAAGAGAAACCCATAGAATACTCCGCTTCACTTAATTTTTGGTGGAGCTAAGGAATGTAACTTCTTGCAGAAACTTTCTAATAAAATATACTTTTTGAGGTCAAGTGTATTCGGGAAACTAAGCATTTTACCATGATAGGAGTATTTTATAGAAGGGTAGTTTTGGGAGGCCAGGTAATAGAAATCAGGTCTAAGCTTTTCGGGATAATCTCCTAATGTGTCCTGGGCCTATTTTTAAGCTTATCTTTACTGTCCTCAATTTCAAGTTTTGGCGCGGGGGTTTTCTTATGAAAGGGGAGTCTGAATTAAAAAAGGAATTGAATTTACTGGAGATTACTCTGGTAGGAATTGGCAATATCCTTGGAGCCGGAATTTACGTGCTTATGGGAAAAGCTGCAGGGCTCGCAGGCAATATGGTCTGGTTTTCGTTTCTATTTGCCGGGGCTACGGCTGCACTTTCTGCCCTTAGCTATATGGAACTTGCTTCTATGTATCCCAGGGCAGGGGCGGAGTATGAATTCGTAAGAAGAGCTTTTGGAGAGCGTGTTGGTCTATTTGTGGGACTGCTTGTCATCTATTTTGTGGCAATAACAAGTTCTGCGGTTGCCCTCGGATTTGGCAGATACTTCAGCAATCTTTTCGGGAACGAATATCTAACAGGGGCAATAGGCTTGTTTATCTTTCTCAGCCTCATCATGGTTTACGGGATCAAAGAATCTGCCAGGTTGGCTATTCTTATCAGTCTCATAGAAGTATCCGGACTTTTGATCGTCATTTATACAGGCCTGCCTTACCTTGGAACGGTAAATTATTTTGAAGCTCCAGATCTGGCAGGAGTATTTGAGGCTTCGAGTCTGATTTTTTTCGCATTTCTCGGGTTTGAAGACATTGTGCGATTATCACAGGAGACGAAAGAAGCGGAAAGAACAACCCCAAGAGCCCTGCTTATTGCCATATTTTTTACGGTTTTCCTGTACATGTGTGTAGCAGTAACTGCCGTAAGTGTGCTTGATTTTCGGGTTCTTGGACTTTCAGGAGTTCCGCTTGCTGATGTTGTGGCTGTCTCTCTTGGGAATAATGCGTTCGTCCTCATGTCCTGGATAGCCCTTCTTTCCACCATGAATACGGTACTTGTGGTTATGCTTGGAGGGTCAAGGATTGTTTACGGCATGGCATATTCAGGCTCACTTCCACAAACCCTCTCCCGGATACATCCCAGCTACCATACTCCGTGGGTTGCAATTTTTGGAGTAGCCTGTCTCTCAGTTCTGTTTGTGCTATTCAGGGATATCACGATCGTAGCAAATATTGCTAATTTCATGATTTTTGTTGTCTTTTTTATGGTCAATCTTTCTGTGATAAAGCTACGTTATATCGATCCTGAAAGAAATCGTCCTTTCAGGATTCCCCTGAATATTGGCCGTCTACCCTTGCTTCCGATTCTTGGAACTATCTCAACTGTATTTCTTTTTTCTCAGCTAAGTCTGGAGGTCATAACTTACGGACTCGTGCTTTCAGGAATTGGGATACTGATAGTGCTGCTCAGAACCAAGAAAAAATGCCTATCAACTACATATTAAATTATTTTCAAGATTCATAAATTAGATCTCTTGTGAAAACAGCTTATAACAGGTTATTTGTTTATAATGATGCAATAATAGGGTTTATATCCCTGTTAATCGCTTGATAAAACTTATAATAGATTTTAAACCTTTAACTTTCTTTTTTTGGAGTAAAAATTGTTTATGTATATTCTGGGACATCCGGGATTTCTCAGTTCTTCTTCAGGCTTGAAAGGATTTTTGATAACTTTAATGTAAAAAAAGAACTTAATTAAACCCTTTTTCATAATATGGCTATTTATGCTAAATATTTATTGATTTCAGTTAATTTTGAGTCTTTATATTCACTAATAATTAGTTTTATATACATTAAATCCTATTTGAATCGCTTTATTTCACGCATTGTCAAAATAATTGATTATAAACTGAATAATCATTACAAATCATTGAAATGCTAAAAATTATTAACTAGTATTTACATAAGTTTAACCACGGATCAGTTATAATTTAGTAAGGGAGTAGATATGAGAAAAGAGCATTATGAGTTCCCTCTGGATGATTTCGTCTCAAGAGATGAGTTTAACAGAATCAAAAAATTCTCCAGGGATAAAGAAACCCCATTTTTAGTTGTCGATCTGCAGAGGATAGAGCAAAGTTATGATGAGCTTGTAGAGCGCATGCCCTTTGCAAAAATTCACTACGCTGTAAAGGCTAACCCCATGGATGAGGTCGTGCTTGCCCTGAAGAACAAAGGTTCGAATTTTGATGTGGCAACGGTTTACGAACTTGATCAACTTCTAAGGCTTGGGGTAGAGCCTGAAAGGGTCAGTTACGGCAATACTATCAAAAAAGAGAAGGACATAGAGTACGCATATGAAAAGGGAGTGAGGCTTTATGTTACTGATTCTGAGAGCGATTTGAAAAAGCTAGCCAGAAGAGCCCCAGGTTCCAGAGTGTTTTTCCGCATCCTTACTGAGAGTGACGGAGCTGACTGGCCTCTCTCAAGGAAGTTCGGTTCTCACCCTGATCTTATATATAAACTTATTCTGAAGGCCGAAAAAATGGGGCTTGAGCCTTACGGGCTTTCTTTTCATGTTGGTTCTCAGCAGAGGGACATTGGACAGTGGGACAATGCCATTTCCAAATGTAAGTACCTTTTTGAGGCAGTGGCTGAAAAGGGCATACGTTTGAAGATGATTAACCTTGGCGGAGGCTTTCCTGCAAAGTACCAGGCACAAGCTCATGATCTTGAGACCTATGCACGGGAAATCCGTCGCTTTCTGCATGAGGACTTCGGGGAAGAGCTGCCTGAAATTATTATAGAACCCGGGCGCTCTCTGGTCGCCAACGCCGGGATAATCGTAAGTGAAGTTGTGATGATCTCCAAAAAGGCCAGATTTAACCAGTACAAGTGGGTGTATCTTGATATTGGCAAATTCGGTGGCCTTATAGAAACTCTTGATGAGTGCATCAAATACCCCATTTTCTGCGATAAAAAGGGTTGTGCCGAAGAGGTAATCCTTGCAGGCCCGACCTGTGACAGCATGGATATTCTTTATGAACAACATAAGTATACTTTCCCTCACACAATGCGGGAGGGAAACCGCGTATACATCTTTACGACAGGTGCGTATACTCAAAGTTACAGTTCTGTTAGTTTTAACGGCTTCCCACCGCTCAAAGCTTATCTTAACTGAAAGCTCATTAAAAGCCTATTCAGGGGCAAGAATGTTTAAAGGGTCAGAATAGCCCTTTTCCTTTTCAATTTTATAAAAAAGAATGCAGATTAAAGGTAATAGGGTTTCCTCTTAATCTTTGGGTTGAATCGCAGGTAGGGTTTGAGAATAGGGACTCAGCCCCTACCATCTACTTCTGGGCCAGTAAACTGTTTTTGAAACGGTGTCGTTTTTCAGCAATACTTCCAAAACCAATTTATGAAAGCCTTACTTTTCCTTATAATGTGCTGAGCTTTAATAAAGTTTATTATCTATGCTGAATCTAAAAGTTCTTTTACTTTATACTCTTTAATTTTTAGGTTAACTCTTCTTTTCTTTGGAATCAAAAAAGAAATATTAACTCAATTTCTTCACAGTTTTGTACTCTCAATTTCATATTTTCAATTTTATACTTCTTAATTTTATTTTAAGATTAAACATTTTAATGCCGTTAAAAGTTTTGCTGCAGAATAAATTTACTATATATTCAAAAATTTGTGTCGCTAACTGTTTTTTGGGTCGGTTATGATATATATCTCCACGCCACTATAAAGGTATAGATTAAGAGTAATAGGGTTTCCTCTTAATCTTTGGGTTGGATCGCAGGTA
>CAYSZA010000207.1:0-5575 GCA_964435275.1 uncultured Methanosarcinales archaeon
ACTTCCCAAGTTCAGCTGCAGCGCTCAATCTTGTTTCATGGCTACCAGTTTCCAGCCTATTTGTAAGATTTATGATAAGATTCTCGCCTGAAACCCTAGAGCCTGTCTGTATGTATGTTTCGTTTCCCCTGACTTCCATAAACCTATCACTATTTAAAAGAAGTGAAGCAAATATAGAAAGAGTGATAAGGACAAATAAAAGAGAGACTCTCCATTTAACTCCTGACATCATATCATGTTTTTTTTTATTGTTTATATCACTTTCTCTCCTTATTAAAAAAGATTAATCAGGGAAAGATTTTTCATTCTTGCAGCCTCAGGTTTTTCTCTCTTATCCTGCATCCGAGACCGCAAAGAAGGGCTGTGACATCAGCTTCGACAGAGTCTGCATTACAGTCTCCAAAAACTGTGATTCTATAAGTAACTCCGAACCTTTTTGCTTCTATTTTTCCTTCTTCTGTCTCTACTCGATTAACCCCCTTATAGATATCACTTATTTCGCAGGCTGCAAGCTGTTTGTTTGTGTTTATAGCATTAAGGATAACTGCAGGGTCAGCTCCTTCAGGGATAAGGACTGAAACGTCCCTTGTAGAATGTTCAAGGTTCTTTTTTCTCCATTTCCACAATTCGGACTCCGAAAGCAGGCGAAGATTTTCAAGCTTGAGCTTTACGAATTTATTTTTTATATGGGGGGAGGTGCCTTTTGAGACCAGCTTTGTAAGGACTATCTCATCCGGGCCTACCTTTTCCAGGGTACCTACATGGATTTTTCCGGAATAAAAATGTGAAAAACCACAGACTTTTCCAACGGAGTTCAGGATGGTCTCATATTCGGCTATTCTGGAATTAATTAGCTTGTCCGATTTGCGCAGGGCATGAGCCGTATCTCCGTACTGTCGAGCACCAGCCTTCATTTTTTTCACAAAGCCTTCCTCGTCATGAGCTCGCACAAGCTTTGAGAGTTCTCCGCATTCCCTGATAAATGCGTCATGTACCTCCAGAACTCCAGGGTTTTCCATCTGGATAAGCGCATATAGATACGGATTCTGGCCAAGGATTCTACCTACGAAGTCCAGCATTATGTCGTAGACAGGGCTTACGAATTTTCTCGATCTCTTTACATCGAAATCTAATCTGTCAATGGTCGTTCCTATGCTAATGTAGGCGAAATGGGTAAGTCCCTGCACAACCGAGACAAGCCTGTCGTGTTCGGCTGCAGTAGTAATTTCAACATGGGCTCCCCCTTCCTCAAAAAGCTCTCTTATTACAGGGAACCACTTCTCCGAACGCCCCTTTACAGGAACGAGAATAACAGTCTGTCCCCTGATAGTGCGAATTGTCGGGCCGAACATCGGATGGGTGCCAAGAATTTCCACATCTGAAGGAGCGAATTTTCTCATAGCTTCCACAGGCTTTACCTTAATGGAAGTAAAGTCCATAAGAAGACTTCCGGTTTTCATTTTAGGGGCAAATTCCGCAATAGTCTCCTCAGTTGCATTGATGGGCACCGAGACTATTACTATATCACTTTCCGGAACAGCTTTTTCAAGATCCGAGGCGAAAGGAACTTCCAGTTTCCTTGCAATTTCCGTTTTTCCCCCTTTTCCCCAGACTGTAACTTCGTAGCCTCTTTCCTTAAAAAAACGAGTAAACCACTGTCCCATTTCTCCGGTTCCACCAAGGATAAGAATCTTTGTTTTTCCAGAAGTTTGACACATGATAGTCTGGCTCCTGGCTTCCGTGTCAATATTCAAGCCTGCAAAGCCTCCAGAACGGTCTTCTTCATAAGTTCTACTGGAGGTTCGACTCCTGTCCAGAGCCTGAAAGCTTCCGCCCCCTGATAGACAAGCATTAAGACCCCACTTACGGTCTTTGCACCTGAGGCTTTTGCTTCTTTTAAGAGCCTGGTTTCCAGGGGATTATAGACGATGTCAAAAACAGTAAGGTCTGGGTGGAAATCTTCTGCTGTGGCAATAGCAGTGTCCGTATTCGGGTGCATTCCGAGAGTTGTGGTATTGATCAGGACATTGGCATCCTGCAGCAAGTCTTTTAGTCCTGAGAGTCCTCTTCCCTCAACTCTTCCGGAAAGGGCTGCAGCTGAAATATCTTTCGCAAGCTCAATTGCCTTTCCTTCGGTCCGGTTTATTATTGTGATTTCAGCACCATCGGCAGCAAGCTGAAAGGCAATAGCTCTCGCTGCTCCGCCTGCTCCTGCAACCACGACTTTAGACCCCTTTATTTCCACTGCAGCCTCCTGTAGTGCCTGTTTTGCTCCCAATCCGTCGGTATTGTATCCTATGATTTCTCCGGTTCCCCCGAAAACGATAGTGTTTACAGCCCCTATCCTTTCTGCCAGCAGGTCAGGTTTTATGCAGCCAAGTTTCAAGGCTGTCTCTTTTAAGGGTACAGTCAGGTTGAGCCCTCCGAATCCCATAGCCTCAGCCCCAAGAATTGCCTTTTCCAGCTTATCGGGCTTTACCCTGAAAGCATGATAGATACTATCCATCCTGAGGGCTGAAAAAGCCGCGTTATGCATTGCAGGAGAAAGGGAATGGCCTATAGGGTCTCCAAATACGCCAAAAACTTGCTTCATTTGAGCAGCTCCATTATCTTCTTTACTTCATCTACCTGAAACTGTCCGGGAGCCGCAGAAACCGTACCTTCAACAGCCGCGTATGTCAGCATCGAACCATAAAAAGGAGCAATCACCCTTGTATGTTTTCCGAGTTTTCCCATAGCGATTGCACATACAGCGCCTCCAGTTTCCCGCGTTTCCAGTGCAGCTCTTAGCAGGTTAAGTACGTCTCTCATCGAGTGTGGCATAACAGCAAGTTTTGCGATATCTGCTCCTGCAAGAAATGCTTCTTCAAAAATAGTTTTCATTTCCCGAAAAGCCGGAGTTTTTGAAAAATCATGAGAAGAAACGATTACAGCTTTTCCGCAGGCTTTTGCTGCTTTTACTACCTGGTCTCTCCCCTCTTTCCGGGTAGTAAGCTCTATATCTACGGCATCTGGCCCGTCTCTCAGGGAAAGGAGATCTGTAAGAAGTCTGATTCTTTCGGCTTCCTTTCCTTCCCATTTCCCTCCTTCAATACTGGAGCGGTTTGTTAAAATTATCGGAAGCCCGGCTTCGGATTTTATTTTCCTTATTATTTCTATAGCTGTATTCAGGTCCCTGATTCCAAGCAGGTCCAGCCGGATTTCGAGAATATCGGCTCCCATTTCGGTGGCCTTTCTTGAAGTTTCAAGAGGCTTTTCAAGGATTACTGCGACAACAGCAGCCTTTTTCTCAAGGTCAAGCTGGCCAATACGAATCATTGCTTGCTCCGGTTTTCCTTTTCCGCTGACAATTTTTTCCTTTTAAAGGGTTATTTTTCTATAATTGTCTCCTCGATCTTTTTACCGAAATGCCTGGCTCCTTCTTCCAGGCGAACCAGAACCTCATCGCCTTTCTTGAGTTTGGCAACTGATATCGGATTTCCTTCCTTTCCAACCAGCTTTATGGTTTCGGCATTTTGCAGGATGGCGCTCAAAGTCCTATCCCCTGCTTTTGCCTCAACAAGCATAAGAGGACGGCTTTCGATCTTGACCCTGCCAACAATACCTTCTCTCTGCTTCCCTTTTGAATCTACAATAGTCACCATATCTCCGGTCCGAAGTTCCGAAAGGTAACGGGTTTTGTCTCCTATCTTAATATAAGAGTGAACTGCGCCTGCATTTACTCTGAATGGGCGAGCTGCCACATACGGACTGTCATCGGATTCGGAGTTTACCAGAAACATCCCGCTTGCCTGAGAACCTATGAGCATGCCTTCTCCCCTTTGCATGAGGTTGCACGTGTCCACACAGACCCGGTCTCCCATCCCAAGAGGTTCGACCCGGGTTACAACTGCAGGCTCAAGCTCAGTACTTTCGCTTTCCAGTTCTCTTGCAGCCTGGATGGTATCTTTTATTTCCTGAGGGTTACCACTGTCAAGAAGGACTCCGTCTGCTCCGATTTCAAGAGTCTGGAAGGCAAGTCTTGCTTCTTCTGCGCTTTTTACCCCAAAAATAATCTTAACTTCATAACGCTGAAGCTCAGCTATCAGGTTTTCCAGAGGAATAACCTTCCAGTCCGTACCTGTTACGATCAGAAAGTCACATACTTTTCCCAGTTCGGCTGCGAAATGCTCATAGCGTTTGTCCCTTATTACGACATATCCTCCCACAGCCACTCCTTTGTCCCTGAGAACAGTTGCTGCGTTTATATCAAGAGAACCCGGAGTTTCAAGGGGTAAGGGTTTCGTTCCATCGCCTTCTCCTCTCTTTCCAACAACAACGATTTCAGCCCCGGATTTATTGTCACGGCCAAAGGCTGCTACTGGAATATTTCCCAGTTCCCTGACTTTTTCGACATCTCCTGGGTTTACAAGCACGCAGTCGGCTCCTGACTCAAGACCTGTTGTAATCCTTTCTTTCTGTTGTTCCCATCCGCCTTCATCGGCTTTTATCCACACGCTTTTCTTTTTCAAGGCTTCAACCCCGGTATACTTTCTGTTTTTACTCCGGTCTTTTCCCTTTTTTAACTTTTGTTCGGGTCTTGCTTTTCAATATCATTCTCACTTCAGCTGTTCCAGAGCTTCTTCTACAGGCCTTCTATGATGTACGATTTCGCAGATAGCCCGGGTGAGTCTGACAGGGTCCCTGTGCTGAAAAACATTTCTTCCGATTGCGGCCCCCCTGGCTCCTGCTTCCATTGCCCCGTCAATCATTTCCAGAAGTTCCCGGTCAGTTGAGGTTTTAGGGCCTCCTGCAATAACTACAGGCACAGGGCAGCCTCTGACCACATCTCTGAAACTATCGGGGTCTCCAGTGTATACGGTTTTTACAACATCAGCTCCAAGCTCGGCTCCTATTCTTGCAGCATGTGCCACGTTTACAGGGTCATGCGGATTGGTAATTTTTTTACCTCTTGGGTACATCATAGTAAGAAGAGGCACACCCCATTCCGTACAGTCTCTAGATATCTTTCCTAGCTGCTCAAGCTGGTCAGCTTCGGTTTCGGAACCTACATTGATGTGCATTGAAACAGCATCGGCTCCCATCTTAATTACTTCTTCCACTGTACAGACCTGCACTTTAGCATTGGGGTCCGGGCTAAGGGAAGAAGAACCGCTGATATGCACGATAAGGCCTATGTCGTGACCGTATCCCCGATGCCCGTATTTTACCATTCCTTTTTGCATAAGGACGGCGTTTGCTCCTCCTTCGGCAACTCTGTTCACTGTATCGGTGATGTTGATAAGCCCTTCAATAGGCCCGTCTGAGATTCCATGATCCATGGGAATGACGACCATGTTTCTGCTTTCCCGGTTCATCAGCCTTTCTATTCGTATCTTTTTACCAATTTCTGACATTATAATCCCCTTCGAGAGCAAAATACGCTTTAATTATTATGAATTGTATTTACTCTTAAATCGCGTGCTAGTATGTGACATACTAGCACACTTCCCCTATTTAAAGCTATTCCACCTGTCTGCAAGGCAGACTTTGCACTCTAACAACCTTTTTTTGAAAAAGCTTGACCGCAAACTTT
>CAYSZA010000208.1:0-5539 GCA_964435275.1 uncultured Methanosarcinales archaeon
AGACTCCAACCATGAAGTGGGTATTCTCCCTGTTTAGAAGAATAACAGAATTAGTCCCACTTTCCGCAGTAAAATTTCAGCGTTTCACATTTTTACTGCTATCGATTTTCAATTTAACGTAAATTTATTGAACTTTGTACAGGAATAAGAGGTAGACATGTATGAATATAGAGACAAAAAAACGATAGCATTCAATTTTCATCAAGTTTCATTTTGATTTTAGATTATTTTAAAATGTTTCAAAAACGTTATCGGAAAAAATAGTGATTTCCGAAAAAATACTGCGGAATGTGGGATTAGTGATCGAAATTGATGGAAAAAGGATAAAGAAAGTGTTAAATCTCGACGAGGAAACAACTAAAGTACTCAAACTGATGGGTGAAAAATACGAAAAATATTATATGTGAAAAATAGTGCGGAAAGTGGGCTCAATCAGCACAGATGATATTTCACGATCTTATTATTCTCCTTCTTTTGAGTTCTTTGAGTATCTCTGGGTAAATTAAACTTAAACAATTTATAAGCGCAGAGATAAGTGCAAAGCTAAACTGGAATTTTTTATACGGAAAAAGCAGGAAAAAACGGTAAATTTAAAAAAGAATTTAAAAGGATGCGTCAACGTAATCGACCGGCCTTTTGAAAACAGCTGCTATCATACCGTTTTCGTCGATCTCGTCGGCAAACTTGATGAGCTCCCAGCCCTCAACTCCGAGGCTGTTAAGATCTTCTTTTGTCTTTGACCACTCACTGAATCTTATCTCTTTAACATCATATTCCCAGATGGTCACTCTAATTCATCTCCAGTAAAGTTGGGTAAGGTTAACTCATATATTAAGTTGTGGCATCTGCTATATTTATCTTTTTAAAAAATAGATTTGCGATCAAATCAAGTAAGGTTGATCTGGGATTTGACCTGAGAATTAATCCGGCATATCAGCCCAATCCCTGGCTCTTTTGCGGAAGGAGTAAATAAAAAAAGTTGTTGATAGCTGGTTTTTTGTCAGGTCAAGTCTCAACCGATTTTTAAAGTAACTCAGATTTCAACCTATTTATAAATTAACTCAAGTTTCACTTTATTTATAAGCCAGCTCAAACCTCAAACTGTTTTTTAATTAGCTCAAATCTCAACCAGCTTATATTCCCTGGTTCCAAGGCCGATTTCCTCTCCATACCTGAGCTGATGGGTTCCATCGACCATTGGCCATGCTCCCCTGAACTTATCTGCCCCTGCCTCGTGGTTAAAGTGCAGGGAGGAACTGATAAGCCCTTTTTGTTTATTTACAAGGTCGTAGCTTGCCTGGTCAAGGGCAACAGGGTCGGTTGAGGCGAGAATTCCTATATCCGGCACAATAGGAGCATCACTCCAGGGCACGCAGTCGCAATCAGGGGTAATTTTAAGCAGGAAGTTAATATAGCCGACCCTGTCTTCTTTTCCTTTTACCGCGCCGTATGCATATTCCGTGACGCACTCCAGGAACTCCGGGATATCGTGCTCCCAGTCAATATCAATTGCCTCCGAAGGGCAGGCCTCCATACACTGCCCGCAGCTTATACATACCTCAGGTTCTATCATTGAGACCTCCCCTACAAGGGAAGAAGCCCCGACAGGGCAGACTTCAACGCATTTTCCGCAACCTACGCATTTTTCTTCAATTACGTGCGGGCTTGTCCTGAAATGCTGTTCCTTCTTGCCGACTGCAGGGGCACAGCCCATAGCAAGGTTCTTGATAGCCCCTCCGAAACCAGCTACGATATGCCCTTTAAAGTGGGACATCACAATCATGGAATCGGCAGCAGCAATATCAGACCCTATTTTTACGGACTTGAAATGCTTCTGCCCGATCTCGACATCCACAGCGTTCTGGCTCTTCAAACCGTCCGATATGATAAGCGGGGCCCGGACAACGGAGTAGTCGAAACCGTGTTCTATAGCCGTAGTCAGATGGTCGACAGCATTATGCCGGCTGCCCGAGTA
This sequence comes from uncultured Methanosarcinales archaeon, assembly GCA_964435275.1. Classification (GTDB taxonomy): domain Archaea; phylum Halobacteriota; class Methanosarcinia; order Methanosarcinales; family Methanosarcinaceae; genus Methanosarcina. The sequence goes on from CAYSZA010000208.1 coordinate 1,976, forward strand.
AAGCGTATTTGTGTCCGTAATAAACGGTTTTGCTCCGGCTGCCCGGATTTTTTCCACAACCTGCCGCACAAAAACCGGATTAACATATCCGTCGTTCCCGTACTCTCCGAAATGAACCTTAATCGCGGTCAGGTCTTCAGACCCCAGGAGCTCAACAAAACCTGCTTCATCGAAAAGCCTCCGAATCTTGCTGATCATACTCTCCTGCGGATTCCTCGCCCTGAGGTCTGCGAAATAAACTTTGCTTGCCGTATAAGTCCCTCCAAAATCTAGATTAATGCTTTTATCCATGAAAAACTGTGCAGTTAAAAAAGTGTTGTTTATTTTTAGGTATTGCGCTGTTTGGAGAGAACGAAAACGCTGCTTCAGTCGATTAAATTCACACAGGATGCCGGTGCAGTAAAATATAACGCAATATAATGCTAAGAGACTGATAAATTCCTGATAAGTCCTGCCTAAAAATACGCTTTATCTTACAGCTTGCCCGTAAATTTCTTATATTTTTTAATGTCCACTGCAATCTGTTTGTGTTTTTCCTTTTCAAGCCTTTTTAGCCCGATTTCGGCTTTTTTTGACTGGAATATGAGTTCTTCGGTTAATCTGTGATAGCTGGCAAGCCGTTCTTCAGGAATAATCCCGTCCTTTACCGCCTTCAGTACAGCACAGCCCGGCTCGTCGCGGTGAGTGCAGTCTTTAAACTTGCAATTGCGGGCTGCATCAACGATCTCGGAAAAAGCTTTCTCAAGCCCGTCTGCGGAGTCTCCGAGCTGGATTTCCCTGATCCCCGGGTTGTCTATAAGAACTACTCCATTAGGAAGAAGGAACATCTGGCGGACTGTAGTTGTGTGCCTGCCTTTTTCATCGTCTTTTCGGACATCTGCGGTTTTCTGGACGGTTTCGCCAAGAAGAGAATTAATAATTGTGGATTTCCCGACACCGGAGGAGCCTATGAGTGCAACCGTTTCCCCTGGATTAAGGTAAAGACTAAGTTCATCAAGCCCTGTTTTTGAAATAGCGCTTAATGAGACAATCGGCACGTTCCCTGCAACAGCCCGGATCTTTTCTACCAGCTGGGTTGGATTATCTGCAAGGTCAATCTTATTAAGTAAAATCACCGGGCTTGCCCCGGAAGAATAAACGATTGCAAGATACCTCTCAAGTCTTCGCAGGTTTAGATCCTTTCCCACGGCAGTTACAATAAAAATGGTATCAAGGTTTGCAGCAATTACCTGCTCCCCGCCCCCGTCTCCTGCTGCACCTCTTGAAAGGCAGGTTCTTCGGGGCAGGATATTCACAATCATGCGTGAACCCAGCTCGGGCTGATCAAGCAAAATGATAAAATCACCTACAACCGGCTGCTTTCCGATTCGCTGGAGTGCACCGGAAATTCCAGCCTGTACGACAGTTCCAGGGATGAGGACCTCGCAGACCGTTTTATGCCTTGATGCAACTCTTCCGGGAGTGTAGGAGCCTCTGTAGGCAGAAAAAGCCAGCTCAAGATCTTCATTCCAGCCTGGGATTTTATCGGCGTCACTGTGAATTGAAATATGACCTGAACTTTCCTTTCCGTAATGGTTATTCATAAATGGAAGTATCAGTTTTCATGGATAAGCCTTTTGATATTTTACCACAAGAGAATGAGCCCTAAATCTGGCCTCTGAATTACTGGATTTATATATTCAGTTCTGGACAGCTTCCCAGAATATCAAACAAACAAGCTTCTGAGCGGTATAAATCGCGGGATTTATTGGCTAGGATCGTTGTGGTCTCTAAATTTGGAAAAAGAATATTCCAGAAAGGAACCACTAAAGCGTTTTTCTCGGGGGCTCTCTATAGGATATATACAACGCTAAAAAATATACGCAAATGTTAAATATTTACAGTATCGTTTTAGGAGTTATATAAATCTAAAATGAATTATTATTTTTATACTGTTCTTCTAAAAAGGCGAACAATTTTTGTACACTCTTTTGTAGGGTTTATGCACAATCGTTCTTTTACAAAGTTGAAGCATCTAAAATTAGTTTTTTTAACTTTTTAATTCTATTCGAGAAATAAGGAAAAATTTTGTGTAGTATTATTTTTCACGCAAACTTTGTAATCATTTTTGCCTTTCCTTTCCCACTTAGGTACTATCTGAAAGGCATTACGATACTGTTATAATTGGCAGTATCATTGTAGAACTAGTACGGATATAACAGATCACTGTAACTTTACAAGTCATGCACCGATTTTCATATAAGTTCTTTTCATTCGTAATTAATTACTCGTAATTAATTGAAATATATAAAGGAATTAATTAAGTGAGCGTCGCCAATATAAGCACTTCTAAATTGAAGCAAAGAACAATGCTTGGATTTTTAGAACTTATTATCATGCTAAGCTTATTCCTATTTGTTCCTGCCGGCTCACTCAATTTCTGGCAGGGGTGGGTTTATTCGATTATTGTTTTTGTATCATCAGCTGCAACTACTTTTTATCTGTGGAAAAAAGACCCTGCTCTTCTGGAACGCAGGCTTGAAATCGGAATGGTCGAGGAGAAAGAAAAGACTCAAAAGATTATACAAGGATTTGCTTTTATAGGATTTGCTTTAATTCTTATGATTCCAGCATTAGATTATCGCTTCGGATGGTCAAATGTCCCATTATCTATTGTCATCTTAGGTGACATTCTTGTAGCTGTTGGCTTTTATCTAGTCATTCTTGTGTACAAGGAAAATACCTTCGCCTCCGCTACTATTGAAATAACCGCCGGCCAGAAAGTAATAACAACGGGACCATATAGTATGGTGAGACATCCTATGTATTTAGGTGCTCTCATTATGCTATTTGGTACACCTCTTGCACTTGGCTCATGGTTGGGATTGCTTGTACTGATTCCATACGTGATTGTTATTGTATTGAGACTTCTTGATGAAGAAAAGTTCCTATCCAAAAACTTGCCTGGGTACAATGAATACTGTAAAAAAGTTCGTTATAGACTAATTCCGTTATTATGGTAGGCATAAAAACTTTACTTCATATCGAGTTCAGCGCAATTTTCAATAACATCTAAAATATTAAAAGTAAGAAGCTTCACAAGGAATCAACTTCATTATTTTCTGAGAAAAAAGCCTGGCTCCTGAAGTAATCATTTCAGCCAGGAGAGGATGAAAGTACTTTCCTGACTTCTCGAACCTGTTTTCCTTAGTAACAAAGTTATCAAGCCCAATGACCTGAAACTCGCTTCTCCAAACTTCTAAAAAAATACCCTCTTTTTTCTAGATTGCTGATGCACATGTTTTACTGTAAAATCTATGCACTTTCTTTGTTTCCTGCTAAATAGTGTGTTGCATAAAAGAAAATTGAAAAATGTTATCTGAGGAATATTCTGCTTTTTTAGTTTCTTTGCTGTGAACTAAATTTTTATTTCATGTTTGTGATTTTTACAACAGAACCGGAAAAACTATAGGTTTGGCCTGCTAGTGTGTAAGTCCTATATAGCATCATCATTTGAAAATCTCAATGTCTGGAGATGGAATCATGTTGGAAAGCAGAATTATAGCCACAAAATCTGATGACAGT
>CAYSZA010000209.1:0-5532 GCA_964435275.1 uncultured Methanosarcinales archaeon
ATATATTAAAATAATTTTATATATCATGGATGGGAAAATTTGAAATTCCTCTATCGAATGATAGTCAGAATCCTTTCTTGGGTTCTTTGTTCCACAGTACCGAACAGAGCTTCAACGCGATGAATCTTGCACTTAAAGAGCCTGTTGAGCAGACAAACTAAGCTAAGTCTCAAATCCTGCCGGGCAAATAGATTAAGTTTCAAGATCGTGGCGGATAAAAGGTTATTTTAAGAGCCTGCGAAACAGGACTGCGAAAAAAAGAAGAAGTTACCTTTGTGTTTCTCAGAGCAGCATCCCAAACGAATCTGCAGACTCGGAAAAATTTTTATAATAGGTTAGGGACCCAAAAAAAATCGATTCCTTAAATCAACATACTTTTAGATTTCAAACACCATTTACTAACTATTTAGTATTCTTTAAGATCAGTACAGCTCTCTTTCTTAATTCGAGGTCCCTTAATGTTAATGCAGCCCTTTCCCTTTATGGGTTACTCGGATTTTCCCGGTACCCAGTTGCTATAAAGTTTCCACTCGATTAAAGAGTCCTCACTGTCGGTCTCAATATAAAATCTCCAAATAAAGGGCTCTGTACCTGAGGAAAATTCGAAATCCACAAGGGTGTCAGGTAAAAGCAGGGCTTCTTTAATTTCCTCTGTGTTTGTTTTTATTCGAATGTTCGAGTCCCTGGGATTAAGGTTCCTCATTTCAAGACGTACTGACTTTCCAGCCTCAGCTTCAAAAGAAGAATCATTCCCACTCAAGGTTCCTGCAGTATGGAATTTACGTCCCTGACTATCAACCGTAGGGGGTAGTCTGGTTACAGGCGGAGTTATGGGCCTGGTCACGCGAACCGGAGTCTGTTCAGGCGGAACTGCCTGTGTAGTCATTACTGGTGGTTCTGCTACCGGGGCTACCGGCGCCTCTGGGGCTTGAGGTACTTTGACAGCAGGTGCCGCTACCCGCGGAGCCCGTGGAATCTCTACTGGCGGGACTTCAGGTGCCCTCACAGGTCCAACCGGAGGCGCTCTTGGTGATCGAACCGGAGATTCCGGGAATAATGGAGTCGGAACCTCAGATACCTGCGGTTCAGTTACTGGCGAAATCGAAGGTTCCGGTGCGCCCGTGTAAAATTCCTCATCGAGACTTCCTATAGTCTCTGGCCCTATTATACCATCAACCTCAAGGCCCCGCGCCTCCTGGTAACTTCTGACCGCCAGATCGGTTTCTCCACCAAAAATACCGTTGGCTCCAACTTCAGGTACAGGAAAGCCCAGAATTATCAGAGCATGTTGAACTTTCCTTACTGAAGAACCGCGATCCCCTCTCTGGAGAACTCTTTCGTTGTCATAACAAGCCTCCAGAACCTCATCGCCCGCAAATCTCGGCGACCTTAAGTCGTGACCATCCCCAATAGTCATATTCTATTCCCCACATTTTGCTGCATAATTTCTTCCCTTATATTTGCAGCGTTATTACTAAATGTTACTAACCTTAAAATTTCAATAAATAAAGTAATGATATTAAAATATATAAGTTTTTAGAAAAACTATATTTATTTTAATTGTACCCGGTTGATTCTAACAAATCGAAAATATTGGAAAAACTTCCTAAATCTATCCGTATTTATCCAGATAAGTCTAAAACTCTTCAGCATATCTGTAATTTATCCAGAACATATCTTTCCTGATTACTGGAACATATCTTTCCTGATTACTGGAACATATCTTTCCTGATTACTGGTAGAAATCTAATAAAAATAGGTCTGACCTTTTCTCTTTAAAAAGTTGGATTGGAACAATCCTCTGTTACAGAGACACAAAAAAGCCACTTGCAAAGTGGGGATTGAGGATATGATAGGCTTTAATATCTTGGATTCCATTTTTTATATATCTTTTTATAAAATTATTTGTGACATGGGGGAAAGTGGAACGAATAATGAGGATTTACTTGAAAAGTTTAGAAATCTCGATTTCATGAAAATGGATCGACGGACTTTTATAAAGGCTGTTGGGGTACTGGGAGCTTCGTTATTCCTACAAACATATAAAAGTGATATGGCAAAAGCTCTTGAGCTTTCGGAAACTAAAGTAGTGTGGCTTCATGGAGTAATGGATAGTGGCTGTACCATATCAATGCTGGACGGAGGATCGCCTGATATTGTAGAATTCCTTCAGGAATATAATCTCAAACTGCTTTATCATGAAGTTTTAATGATGCAGCAGGGAATTTTCGTGGACGGAAAACTTGCAAATACCAGCGATCTGAACTCTGAAATTTTACTTGATGGAATTCTGGAAAAAGAAAAAGGCTATGTTCTTGTTTCTGAAGGAGCAGTCGCGAACGGACCTCAAGGTTCCGGGAAATATCTTATGTACGGGGGCAGGCCCTTTAAGGATATTTACGCGAAAGCTGCTAAAAACGCTTTAGCGATTGTTGCAATTGGAAATTGTGCAACTAATAGTGGGGTAAACGCTGCTAAGAGTGATATAGTTGAACTTATGGATCCCCGTGGGATTGCCTTTACTATGGAAGATTCTTCAAAGGGAATTTTAGATCTTCTTGGCATCGAAAAGCCTGTAATTAATCTTACTGGTTGCCCTACTCACCCAGACTGGGTTTTTTTGACAATAGGCGCAGTTGTTTTGGGAAAGATAAAGATACCCGATGATTTGCCTTATGTACTGGATCACTGGAAACGTCCAAAGGTTTTCTTCCCGCCCGACCATGTTATCCATGATAACTGTTCTCGTCGCGGATACTATGACCGCGGAGAATTTGAAACGACAGTAGGTGGACCGAAGTGTCTCTGGAAACTGGGATGCAAGGGACCTTATACCCATGCAGACTGTGCTACTCGCAACTGGAACGGCCATCTAAATTACTGCCCTCAGGCAGGCTCTCCCTGTATTGGCTGCGTTCAGCCGGGCTTCCCGGATAGTACCAGGCCTTTTTTCGTGGAAATTGAGAAAACAGGAATTTTGGATACAAATATCACTACTATAGCAGGCGTGGCAATAGGAGGTGCCCTACTTGCTGCAGGGGCTCATGCTGTCAGGAGAACTGTCATGAAAAGGCCTGAGGACGAGGAAGGCTTTGCCGAAGAAAGCACTCCAGAAGAAACCAGAGAGGAAACCGGAGGTGAAAAATAATGGTACAGGTCACTGTTGATCCCGTTTCGAGAATTGAAGGGCACTACAGGATCAATACCGAAGTCAATGGGGAAGGCGTGATTACTGATGCCCAGAGTAATGGGTTGCAGTTAAGGGGTTTTGAACGTCTTATACAGCACCAGGACCCAAGGGATGCGGCACTTCTGTCCCAGAGAATCTGTGGAGTCTGCCCGGTTAGCCATGGCATAACTGCAGCAAATGCTCTGGACGAACTTTTCGGGGTTGCAGGTGAGGTTCCCAAAAACGCTCTTATAATGCGAAATATTCACCAGAGCCTGAATTACATCGCCAGCCATGCAGCTCATATCTACGTGCTCTGGGGCCCTGATCTTGCAAACCCGGCTTACCGTGACATCCTGGCAAAATACGGGGATGTTGGAGATGCAGTCTGGAAAGAGCTCCAAGGGCGTTTTGCGCCCTTGATTTATCAGATTAACGGTACCAGTTATCCGGCTGGCTCGTCCTATCTAGGCGCTATAGTTGAATTTCGCCGCTTGCACGATGCCATTTCTTTGATAGCTGCCAAGATGCCTCATCCGGTTCTTCAGCATGTTGGGGGAGTAGTTTATTCGCCTACGGTTGCTGATATCGGGCAAATTATAAGCTATGTCTCGAAAACGATGGAGTTCGTTGAAGCATTTACTCTTGGTGTCTCTCCCGATACCTGGATCGAAAATACATACAGAGCCTCTTCTCCTCAAAAAGCTGTTAATTTCGTCATCGGACGTCTGCAGGAACTTCTGAATAAATCCCTTACCAGCAAGGATTTCTCACACTCAGCTGGTTGGGGAGACGTCCCTCTCTTTGCAGCTTTTGGCTCGGAGCTGATAGGAGAAAAACTTCTAGGTCTGCCTATCAGTATGAAAATGGACCGTGCAGGGACTTACAAAGATCCCAACAAGATCGGTTTTCTTTCTTACGGAGTTTTCTTCAAGCCTGAGAACGGAGATGGATACGACCCTACAAGTCCTGCGGACAGCAGAGTTATTCCTTCCGGCCATATGAATGGATATTTCAAGCTTGAAAAATTCGATTACAGGAAGATTTCAGAAAGCGTTAATCACTCCTTTTATATTGACGAGGAAAAAGATCGGCCTCCCTGGAACGGGGTTACGGTTCCGGAAGGAGAGCCTGAAAAGATCGACTATACAAAAGGATCGAACAGCCGTTATTCATGGGCAAAAGCCCCTCATTATGATGGGATTCCTTGTGAGGTCGGCCCTCTTGCCCGTATGATGATTATGGGAGAACCACTTGTTACGGGATTGGTAAAAACTTTTCAAGATAACGGCTACTACCCTGTCAACAACTACACCCGCATGATTGCAAGGATGCAGGAAATCCTTGTAGTGGCTCCAGAACTTATGAAATGGCTCACGCAGGATCTTCAGGCAGGCGGAAAGGTTGCTGTGCATACTGATCTTTCCATGGCGGCAAATTCCACAGGAATGGGCTTATGGGAAGCTCCGCGAGGGGCACTGGGGCACTGGATTGCCACCGGGCCGGATTCTATGGTAACCCTTTACCAGGCTGTGGTTCCAAGTACCTGGAACCTTGCTCCCAGAAATTCTCAGGAGATTCCAAGCCCTGTTGAGCAGGCTCTCATAGGCACCAAAATTTCAGCTGCAGAAAATGCACTTGGAGTGGATTATTCAAATCCTCTCGGAATCCTGCATACAGCCCGCTCTTATGATCCCTGCCTGGCATGTGCAGTCCATACAATTGATAAAACAGGAAAGCACCCGGATTATACAATCAAGATACTTTGAAGGAGGTTGGAAGTATGGTACGATCTGCTCAAAGACCCGCTTCCAGAAGATTAATTGTTGAACGCTATACCTGGCTTGAGAGGGTTACTCATCTGGTGCATCTTATTACCATGTTTATCCTGCTTATCACAGGATTCAAAATATATTTTGGTTGGGATTTCATGGCTTTTCAAACGGCCCGAACCTGGCATATGATTGCTGTGCCTTTTTTCCTGGCTGCAAACTGGATTTTAGTTCCATACAATCTTTTTTCCTGCAAAGAAGAAAGATGCACTGTCAGAGACAGGATAGTGCATTTCAAGGATTCTTACGTTTTCGGAAAAGCTGATTCGGAACGCCTTATTGATATAATCAAGAATTTTTTTGGAAAAGGCAGGTATCCGGCCTTTACTATCTATGATGAACGTAAAGGACATTATGTAACCAAGCTTCATCCTGTACTTAAAATTCTGATTGTCCTTGAGAGTATAGCAATTGTCATTGTAGCAATTACAGGAGTAGTGCTTTACAATCTTGACTGGGCTCCTTTCGGAATTCCCATTGCATCATGGATACTTTCTGTAACCTGGTACTTTGCCTCTTTGTTTAATGTTA
>CAYSZA010000210.1:0-5530 GCA_964435275.1 uncultured Methanosarcinales archaeon
CGACCGTGTATTCTGATTTCCTTCATCTGGATTCTCCTTTTTAATGCGGTTTTATCTATCGTTTTTCTAACGTTTTTTGTATTTTTGCTGTTCTCGGCAGTCTGTTTGGCAAATCTTAGTTAGTTGTCTGGCACACTGCTATTAGTTAAATACTAATCGAATTAACCTGATATTATCCAGTTTATTAATTTGTCAGATGCAAATCAGCCTCTGACTAGTTTCAGGCACTGGCATTATTTTAATATACTATTATAATATGCACACACAGGTTCAAGGCCCAAAAAATCTTAGATGGTTAATTGTTAACCTGAGTATTCCTCATGTCGTTAATTTATAATTAATATTGAGAGTAGCTTTTTCAACTATAGGTTCACGCCGTTTCGTGCCCGATATTTCATGGATAATAGTGTAGAATATTATTAGGTTTTCGGTGATAAGTACGAGATTCTTTATATATATTTCTAACCTATAATTATTTTTTAAGCGTATTATTTTTCTTAGTTTCAGGTTAACCTGCCTTCTGATTATGTTTTATTACATTCTAATTGTAAACGAATAGTCCTTTAAAAAATACGGAGCATTTTAATATTTTTCCCGAGAGAAATTTTTTATTAGCTCAATCATCGCCTTTCCATCTTTCAGATTATTAATCTTTTCCCTGGTCTGCCGTGAGCCGTGCAAGCCTTTTGTAAACCAGTGGGCATGCATTCTCAAATTTACAGATGTACAGAGACTATATTCCTCAAGTAAGGCTATGTACTTCTTAAAGTCCTCCAGTCGCTGGGCCTGTCTGTCAACTTCCAGCTTTTCCCCGGTTTCCAGATAGTGTCTTATGCTTTTAAAAACAAAGGGATTTCCCATTGCTGCGCGCCCTATCATAAGCCCGTCACAGCCTGTAAACTCAAGGGTAGTTTCGGCGGATGCTTCATCCCTTATATCACCATTTGCAATAACTGGAATGGAAAGCTCACGTTTGACCTCTCTGATCGCTGTAAGGTCTGCGTTTCCGGAGTACATCTGCTCTGCCCTTCTACCGTGCACGGTCAGGGCCGAAGCTCCAGCTTTTTCTATCAAGCGCGCAAGCTCAAGGGTTTTATCATTTTTCTCGAGAATTCGGATCTTTGCAGTTACAGGAGTTTTCAATACATCGGTCAGCTCAGAGATTATTTCATATACGAGTGTCCTGGAGTTGAGAAGAGCTGACCCGTGCCCTGCCCCTGTAATGCGCTGTGCAGGACAGCCCATATTTATGTCGATGAGTTCAGGCCTGCATTTATTCTCAATAAGGAGTGCAGCTTCCCTCAGCTTCTCAGGAGAACTTCCTACAAGCTGAACTCCAAAAGGTCGATCTTCAGGAGAAGAAAGTCCTTTGAAAAGCGATTTTCGGTTTTCGTTGAGCAAGGCATCTGCACTGATCATTTCAGTGTAAGTAATGTCAGCTCCATTTTGCCTGCAGAGCAGCCTGAAAGCCAGGTTTGTCACGTCTGCCATAGGCGCAAGAAGAAGGTTTCCAGGGGTTTCGGTCTTGCCGATTTTCAGTTTATTAAGTTTCATTTTTCCGACGGTTTTAGCTGTTTTTGATTTTATTTTAATTGTTTTTCTAATTATTATTCTGACTTTTTTCTCATTCCTTTCCTTTATTTATCTGTTTTGGAATTGCTTTCTTTTTCAAGGATTTCTGCCTTAAATTTCATATAATCTATTGAATCCCTATAAGTTTTATTAAAAACTAAGAGTTTTTAAATTTGTTAAATTTCCTTTGATTTATTGAGGCTTGTTTTAACTTACCGAAACTCTTTAATTCATCCGGTTGCTTTAAAATAACACTGGAAAAAATATAATAAAGTAAAATATGAAAAAGAAAATACAAAAGTGATGACCCAGAAGCTACAAAAATAAAGTATCTGAACCAGCCTGCGAAGAAAACTGGCTCAGGGACTTAAAAAATATTGAGCAGCCATATAGACCTTGTTCATGAGAAGAACAGCCTGATATATCCCAGATAAGGAATCCTGTACTGTGCAGTCCCTATAATCCACTCATCTTTTACAGGCATCTCATAACTTATCTGTCCTTCCTGGTCAAAGTGCGTGTTGGTTATAACATTGTCTCCTTTGGTAATGTAGCCGGAATATGGAGCAACAGGTCCGTTTTCCCACATAGGCTTTCCAGCTTCCACTTTATACATAGCTCTATGTATAATCGGGGTTACTCCCTCCTCTCCATACGGGCGGTAGAGAATCACGTCTCCGTAATCTTCAAACGACATATGACCTGTATTTTTTCCTTCTTCATTCGTGGTAATATCCACTCTATCGATGCTTTTGATAAAAATTATGTCTCCTACCTGCATATGCGGTTCCATACTCCCCGACTCCACCGCAACCATAGGAGTCCAGAGTCCGAATGCCAGCTTGGAAAGTACCATGAAAGTAATCAGGACAGCTACGACAGATAGCAAGTCTTTTCCAAGGGAAACCCAGGGGTTTTCCTGTTCCTGGACACTGTTTTCCTTATTGATTTCGCTCATAATCAGCCTTTACTATTCATTTTATTTATTTTATTTTTTAAGGTGCTGCATCATATCCTATTCGGTCTTGTCCGGCTGAGATTCACTTTATCGAACTCTCGTAACCTGAGGATTGCATTTAATCCTCAGGATATAATGCAGCCGCAGAATTAATTTACAGCTCTACGTTCTACCGTTCTGACTTATATAAAGTTAGTCAAAAATTAGTTTATTGAGCCTTTTCAGCAGATTTACTGAAGATTCGTCTTTATTCTATATTAATTTTCAACTAAGTCATTCATTATTTAATATTTATGGTTTATTATAATACTTGCAAAAATATTTTGTAAAGTATGCAGATTTACTCTACATTAAATAGAAGCTAAGACCTATCCTGCAACAGACGAAATTGAAGTTTACTCTAACAGATCATAATTGATATCCATTCTACTATTCCGCAAAAGATAGAACTGAGATTCATTCCGTAACAGATAAGAATTGAGATTCATTCCGTAACAGATAAGAATTGAGGCTCATTGTACGACGGATAAGGATCGAGATATACAGATATATCCCACAACAGATAGTAATGAGGTACGTTTCACTAGCGGATAGATGGCACTAGCAGATAGATGGAGTTGAGATTTGTTCTATAATAAGTAGGAATTAAGGAATTAATAAACATAAGTGTTCTATCGGAACATACAGAAGTTTCATAATATTCTTGTTTGCTATAACAGGTTAAATTTAGCACATTAATTTTGTATCTTATTAATTTTTATATTTTAAGCAGGCTTTTGCTTTAGTCTTCTCAGGTATGGAGTGAATATTGGTTCTGATGACAAATCAAGAATGGAAAAAGTGGAGAAGCTCAGGTCAGTTCAGAAAGGTCAGGTTGAAATTATGGAAAGAAGTGATATTATAAGGGCTGTTATGGAAAAAGAGTACCAGATCAGCCCTGAGGCTGTGGAACTTATTCATTCCAGTAACTATCCCGAAGACCTGCTAGAATATGTCCTTTCAACTGTAAATGAGTCTGTTATTGTCATAGGGACTGAACATATTAATCTTGAACGTTTTGTCGCATCTGGAAAGCTTTCAAAGCTGATTTACACAGAAAATGGGAGAAACCCGGGTTTTGAAACTTTATCAGGGGAGCAGCCTTCAGACAAAACACAGACTCTCTCTCCAGAAGAAAGGGAAAGTCTTTCCGGGGCTTCCATACTCTCTTCCAGATCAGTCAGTACCTCTCCCAGGTCGGATCTCTTTTTAGAGCCTGATCCTCTTTTAGAACCTACTTCTTCAGAGCATGTTCTTTCCTCAGAACCTTATGCGCTTACTGAGGCTCCTGATCCGGTTATAAAATCATTTCAAAATCCTACGCCTGATTGTAATTCCGTTTCGGATGCGGTTCCGAATACTGCTTATGATTCAGTTCAGGGCATTCAATCAGGTGATACTGCCTCTTCTGAGGAAGTTTCGGCCTCCTATGCAATCTCAAATACCCTTCCTTCAGTAAAGGCAGAGCATCAGGCTTTTTCTTCTCATTCCTCGCAGGCTGTAAACAGGTCAGCCTCCTCTTTTTTCGGGCAGGAGGACTCTCTTCCTTCCTCTTCAAACAGGATTTTAAGGGCAAATTCATCTTCTTCCGTTTCTGAAAGAGGACTATTTTCCGGTTCCAGAGATGAGTACAAACATTATCCTGGAAGAAACCCTGTCACCGTAATCTCTGATATAACAGGGCATTCAACCTGCGTTGGAGAGTACACGCAGTTTGTCCAGTACTTCAGGGATAGATACAGCAGGCTTTCTGAGATTATTCGGGGAAGAACCAATGCACGTCCAATCGAAAGTTTAAAACGGAAAAGCTTTCGTCGGGGAGGGGACGGAGGTTCTGAAGAAATCTCGATTATAGGAATGGTTTCGGATATCAGCAGCACAACGAACGGCCACAAGATTCTTTCTCTTGAGGACCCTACAGGCTCTTTTTCAGTCCTTATCCGGAACTCCGATAAAGAGCTATTTGAGCTGACCTCAAGAATTCTCCTCGATGAGGTCATAGGGGTAACGGGTTCGGTAACCAATGATGGAAGCCTGATGCTTGCTACAAAGTTGATACAGCCCGATGTCCCGAATAGTGTCCAGCGAAGGACCGGAAGTCATGGGAAAGCTGTATTGATATCGGATGTGCATGTGGGCAGCTCCCAGTTTCTGGAAGAATCCTGGCTGGATTTCCTGGATTTTTTGAAAGGAGAATCAGACTCTGAGAGCATGCGGGAGCTTGCGGCCAGCGTCCGTTATCTTGTTGTTGCAGGAGATCTTGTTGACGGGATAGGGATCTATCCTGATCAGGAAATGGAACTGGATATCCTTAATGTCTACGAACAGTACAGGAAAGCTGCCGAATATTTTAGGGAAATCCCCGAACATATTCGCGTAATTATAAGTCCGGGCAACCATGACGCTGTCCGTCAGGCAGAACCCCAGCCTGCCCTGCCGGAAAGCATTCAGGCGGATTTCCCTCAAAATGTCACTTTCGTTGGTAATCCTGCACTTGTGGAGCTTGACGGAGTCTGGATTCTCATCTACCACGGCAGGTCAATTGATGACCTTGTGGCGAGCATACCAGGGGTCTCGTATCAGGAACCTGCAGGAGCAGTCCTTGAGATGTTGAAGCGCAGACACCTTGCTCCAACTTATGGCAGCAGAGTTTCCATATCTCCTGAAAAAAGAGATTATTTTGTAATTGATCCCGTGCCTGATATTATCCATACAGGTCACGTCCACACTTTTGGAGTCCAGCGCTATAAAAACGTTCTTCTGGTCAATTCCGGAACCTGGCAGGACCAGACTGAGTTCCAGAAACGTGTAAACCTTATGCCTGTGCCTGCCAGAGTCCCGATTGTAGATCTGGGGGATTTAGATGTAAAGATTCTGGCGTTTGACTGAGTTTTATAGAATTTTATTGAGTTCTTACTGTATTTTTAAACTTTAATCAATTTTGACTGAGTTTCAATTTAA
>CAYSZA010000211.1:0-5508 GCA_964435275.1 uncultured Methanosarcinales archaeon
AGAATAATTTTAAGGCGATGAAATTTTATATTTTTAAAAGTAATAACTTTCTGACCTCAATTTCAGCTTATTTTCATAATTTTTATGTAATAGATTCCCTTAATTACCGCTATTATTATTGCTACTATTATTGAGGCTAAAAAATGACAGAAACCCTGAAAGCTTATCTTGACCTTATACGCGCTCACTTTCTTCCGGCCTGGCCTCTGGTCTCCTGCTCTGGACTGATGCTTGCTTTTGCAAATTATGGCGGCTTTTCCTGGCCGTTGACTATTAAGGTAGCTCTGATGGGTATTCTTGGGTTTGAGGCCGGTTTTATACTCAATGATTATGTGGACAGGAATAGGGACAGACTTGATGTGGAGAACACGCTTACAAGGTACTGGAGACCTTTTAAGGAGAGACCCATCCCTTCGGGAAAAATTTCTTCAAAAACTGCTTTTATATTATTTATCCTGCTTGTGGCAATCATTTCAGCCTTGATTCTTACACTTCCCTATCCAAACTCTTTATACGTGTTTGCAATTATGCTGTACTCTTACGGCATTGAGGCTTTTTACCAGGTAAAAAAGAGAAATCAAAG
The DNA here is from genome assembly GCA_964435275.1 of uncultured Methanosarcinales archaeon. Taxonomy (GTDB): domain Archaea; phylum Halobacteriota; class Methanosarcinia; order Methanosarcinales; family Methanosarcinaceae; genus Methanosarcina. Next base: position 584 of record CAYSZA010000211.1, read on the forward strand.
TTACCCTATTGCCCAGCTTTCAGGCAGGACGGACTTTACTCTTTTTCCAGCTGCCGGTTATCTCTGTTACGGGCAGCCTGATATGACCATACTACTCTACATGGTTTTCTTCTATCCCTGGACAATGGCTCATCTGGGATTGAATGACTTTATAGACCTGAAGAATGACAGGGCAAGGGGCATGAAATCCATAACCGTACTCTATGGCGAAAAAGGGACAATGTACTGGGTTACAGGCTTTACAGTCCTGCATTTTCTTGCAGCTGTTTTGTTCTTCAGGGAGCTTGGAAATATTGCCCTCTACGGCTTGCTTGCAGGACTCGTACTTCTCACAGGATCAAACATTTATCTCTGGAAGGAAAAAAGTGCCGCAGCTGGCTTGAAGGTACTTCCACTTTTCCACGGAACTTTAGTAATTTATGCAGTCTCGATCATTCTCGACTTTATATACTGAATGGGAAAATAGGGCCTCTGGGATGAAGAGACTTCAGGTTCTCTTCTTTTCCATGCTTTTATCGTTTTTTACTCTTATCGTTTTCTACTTTTATCTCTTTTACTGTATATTGGCATCTCTGAGCCAGCGTTTTTAAGTCAACTGATGTTAGTTATTTATTATCTGCCTCTGCAAAAAGTATATGCATATAATTGCCTTTTATATTACTCGGGGTTGAGGACACGAGAGAAACGGCTAAAGCCTTGGTAGATCTGACAAGAGCTCATTTTTTCCTGGTCTGGATTTTGCTTTTTTACTCAGGTCTCGCACTGGCTTTCAATAATTATGGGAACTTTTCCTGGCCGGTAACCTTCAAGGCTGTTCTAATCGGATTTCTTGGGTTTGAAGGCGGGCTTGTGCTCAATGACTATGTTGACCGGAAAAGGGACAGGCTTGATGTTGAGGGCTCCCTTACGTCTTACTGGAGACCTTTCAAAAGTCGGCCGCTTCCTTCTGGAAGGATCTCCCCTAACTTTGCCCTGACAGTTTTCTTTCTGCTTTCCGGGCTTACAGGACTGGTAATGTTTACTTTGCCGTCTCCGAATTCCTTTTACGTATTCGGAGCAATGCTTTCGTCATGCATTCTTGAATATTTCTATCAGGTCAAGAGAAAAAACCAGAGTTTTCCCGTAGCCCAGCTTGCAGGCAGGCTGGACTTCACATTTTTCCCAGTGGCAGGCTACCTCTGTTACGGGCGGCCTGATACCTCTGTACTGCTCTATCTGCTCTTTTTTTATCCCTGGACGCTTGCACACCTTGCAGTTAACGATTTCATTGATACGGAAAATGACAGGGTCAGAGGAATAAAATCAATTCCGGTACTTTATGGTACTTCAGGAACTTTATTCTGGATCTCGGGTTTTACTCTTGTCCACTATTTCACAGCACTTATTTTTCTAAAACAGCTAGGAAATATTGCACTTTATGGCTTCATGTCAGCGTTTCTGGTGCTCGGGTTTGCAAACTACAGGCTCCTTACAGTAAGAAGTCAGAAGGCCGGCTTGCTTGCACTTTTCCTTTATCACGTTTCTCTCGTGCTTTACTCTGTCTCGATCATTCTTGATTCTCTTAACCCTCTTCAGGCTCTTTTCTAATCCTTTCCTGGCTCTTTTCTGCTCTAGATTTGGCTTTCTGACTCTTTTTGATTAAGATTTATTTTTTCCTTCTGCAGAGTCTCAGGGTATGGCAGCGCAGGCTTCCTCCTCCTGCAAGCAACGCATCCGGGTGGAAAGGAATAATTTCAACACCTTCGTTTTCAAGGTTTTTCCTGGTTTTTTGATCAAGTGCAGTATCGTAGTGAAAGATGGTTCCGCTTTCAAGAGGAACGAAAGAACAGGCAAGGCGGCTTTGCTCGGAGTCCGAAACAGGGATAATTTTCACCCCTTTCTCCCGCATGAAGGTTTTAAAATCGATCCTTTCTCCGGAGTCCTCCGTAAACAGACAGGTTTCCTCAAATGCAGGTAGATACGCCAGGGCAAGGTCTTCTCTGATCCTGTTAAAGACAGTATCAGGGTGCATATATCGTCTGGCTTTCGGAACCCGGACGTAAATAACTTCATTAAACTCGTTCAGGATATTTGAGATAAATTCCCTAATGAAAGGATAAGTGTGCCTTTCCGTATCGGCTACAAAGACCGTTTCCTTTGAGAGCAGGAGGCAGCCTTCGAAGAAACCCTCTCCTCCATTGAATTCGCTGAGAATGGGAATTCCCAGATTCTTCAGGGCCTCCTTTACGACAATCTCTTCTTTTTCCCTTGCAGGCGGGCGCATTCTTGAGAGAATGGCTCCTTTTTCGGAAATAACTGCAGTGTCATGAAGAAAAGTAAGATTTGGCAGTTTCCTTATAAGGTCTGAACTTTCGTCCACATGATCTTCAAGTTCATAGACTCTAACCCCATTTGATACCAGTAGCTCCTGGTAGTTTTTATGTTCTTTGATATACTCAGAAATCTCAGGAACTTTATCGTAAAGCCAGTGTTCATAGTTTGATTCGTTGACAATGGACAATTCTTCCCCAGGTGTATGCATAAGTACGCTTTTCAGCCTTCCAAGTTCGTCACACCCATAAGCAATACGTGGTCCTGCCTTCTGGACCTCGCCCAGTTTCCCGATCTCACAACCCATACCCAAACCTCCCCTCTGGTTAGTGTCATTTTCATGTGCGTTTTTTTGCAAGGATCAAAGCATTTGCCCGGTCTTCACTCATGAAAGCCTTGAGGATCTCAAATCCGCAAATATCCAGTAAATCTTTAATCTGGTCATAGGTATATTTGTAAGTAAAACCCATACGTATGACATCTCCTTCCCTGAAGCCTATGGTTTCTGCCCCTATTGTGAGCTCAGTGTCCTTCAGGATATACAGATTTTTCCTGGTCCTGCACACTGACCCTATCCTCGAATTTACTTGTGCAAGCAAAAGCTCAAAATCGAAATCTTCAGGAGTCATTCCGTACTGAAGCAGGGGATACATATTGAAGAGCGCATTTTCTCTTGAGGCGTATGTCCCAAGTACAGATTTCCTTGCAGACTGTGCCTCAGGGCCTTCAGTAGGGAGCAGGTTGGCATCAAAGAAGAAAAGGTCTCCCTGCTCAAGGTTCTCACGGACAAGCTGGAGAATGAATTCTGGCTCGTAATTGCAAAAAGTATTTCCCAGAATACAGAAAAGAACTGGAAGACGCCAGTTATTTTTAAGGGTTGCCATATCTTCTATGAAGCCAACTATTCCTTTCTTTTCAATAGGCAGGTGCTCGACCTTTTCAAGGGCGAGATCTACAAATTCGCTGTTTATATCGATAGGATAATAGCGTATTGACACTTTTCCCGAGGCTGGGTTTTCAGAAAGGTTTTTCCTTACGAGCGCTTCGAGGAAAATTCTTTCCTTCTCCCCGTTTCCTACTCCAACACTTACGAGACTCATACAAGTCGGAATAAATCTCAATATCAACTCAAGGTTTTTCTCCAGAAGGTCTTTAAGCTGCCTGGCTACAGGAAACGTCTCAGCCCTGTCAAGTTTTAGCCAGTTTTTTGACCCACCGGAACCTGTATAAAGGAGGTAATCAGGTAATTCGTAGTTTTTCAGGCATTCACAGAGTTTCTCTTGTATTTCCTTTTTACTGGTAATTACTATCTTTTCCTTATTTCCCGAAACCTGCCCAAACTCCACTTTTCCTGTACTGTTCAATTTCTCACCTTATCCTCTAATTATTCAACAGCACATATCTTTAAATTTTTTATTCCAATTATTTCCTGAGTTCCGGTTTTACCATACTGTCGTTCATTTGAAACACTGCTGGCATTCCATTCTGAGAGCTTTGAGCGGGTCGACACCATTGTTTACTCCTACGCTGTAAGCATATCCGCGGCAGCCTATGCACTCTTCCATATGTTCACAGTTCCCGCACCTGCCCTCAAGCACTTTATCAATGTTTCGGACATATGTGAAGAGATCGGAATCATAAATCTCCCGAAGGCTCATTTTGTTTATATTGTAGGGATATTCTCCGTCAATTCTAAGCGCAGGATGTTCATCCAGCTTTGTAGGCGCACAGGGCCGGACATTTCCTTCTATACTGATATACAGGCTGTAAAGGTGTTGAAGGCAACCGCTTGCTGTAATAGGCGTGTAGGGCAGCCAGTCATACCCGTAATATTTCCGGTCGATTTCCAGCAGTTTTAATTTGTATTCCTTTATCTCGTCAGCCGTCAGCAGTTTGTCTTCGAGTTCATAATTTGCCCTGCCAGTTGGAGTTAGAATTTCCATATTGGGAAAGATATTGTTTTGCCTGCAGAAGTGCCAGATCTCCTCAATTTCTCCAAGATTCATTTTATTACTGACAAAAGAAACTCCCATGCGGAGCTCCCCAGGCCCTGCCGGTTTTGAGAAGCCTGCCCTGAGAAGGTTCTCAAGTCCCTTCCTTATCTCTTCGGAGGCTCCTTCTCTTCCTGCCAGGTAATCCTGAATTTCAGGCTTAAGGGAGTCCAGCTTTCCCATTACTGAGGCGTTGTGTTCGTATAGAAACCCTGCAAGTTCCTCTGTTATCAAAACCGTATTAGAAAAAAGCACCGGGATTATGCCCAGGGAATCGATATATTCAATTAAGTCCCTGAAACTCGGGTACAGGGTCGGCTCTCCTCCTCCTATTACGACTACAGACCTGATTCCCAGCGCTTTTGCTTCCGAGATAATACGTTTGAGATTATTAAAATCGGCTATTTTTGCCGAATCCTCCCCACTCTGTGCATAGCAGTAGCGGCAGTGGAGGTTACATGACTTATTCGTTTCTAGGCGTATGGCTAAAAGCCTGTTATAGTTCCGGGCTTCACGTGCTTCCTGTGCCCCATACATGTACCCCCTAAGTACCGGAGGCGGTGAAAACAGGCTCAATGCTTCAGAATCTTCCGGCTCTTTCCCCAACATATTAAAAGTTATGGG
>CAYSZA010000212.1:0-5468 GCA_964435275.1 uncultured Methanosarcinales archaeon
ATAAACTTTGCCCGGATGCTGCCTTTGTGCCTGTGAACATGAAACTCTATGCACAGGTTTCAGCGAACATAATGGAAATAATGAAGGGATTTGCTGAGAAATTCCAGCAGTATAGTGTGGACGAAGCTTTTCTAGTGCCGGTTGCTGTCAGTAGTTTTGAAGAAGCTGCAATAGTTGCTCTAAGGATAAAGGACGAAATCCTGAAACAGGAAAGAATTACATGTTCAGTGGGTGTTGGACCGAATAAACTAATTGCAAAGATCGCTTCAAAGTTTCATAAACCGGATGGGTTGACCGTCATAAGACCTGAAGATGTCCATGAGTTTCTTTATCCTCTTGATGTCTCAAAAATCCCTGGTATAGGTGGAAAAACAACCGAGGCTCTTAAACTGATGGGAATAACCAGAGTCGAAGAGCTAGCAAACTGCGATATTCAGCGGCTTTCTGAAAGGTTTGGTAAAATGGGTCTATGGATGAAACAGGTGGCACATGGTCTGGATTTCAATGAAGTAAAGGAATGGGAGGAAGCGGTTAAGTCCATAAGCCGGAGTGGAACATTTGCGGAAGATACAAACGACCCTGTAAAAATTGCTGGCTTTCTGGAACTACTTGCTGAGAGCGTTCATAGAGCTCTTCTAAGAGATAAATTCCTTTTCAAAGTCGTGACCCTTAAAGTGCGCTTCGAGGATTTTTCCACATATACAAGGTCGAAGACCGTCTCTGTCTGGACTTCGGATATTTTCGTGATTAAAAGGGTCGCCATGCAACTACTTTCTGAGTTTATTGGAAAACAAAAGATTAGACTAGTAGGTGTAGGGGTTTCAAGACTAAGGGAAAGAGACACGAGGCAGACTCTGATTACGGATTTTTAAATGTCCAGTAAAAGGAGTATCCGAGTGAGTTGCTGAAATATTCACACTCTTTTCATGTAAAAGCCTATCCGAAAAATGGTATTACATAATAACAAGCCATATTGTTTAAAAGCAGGGAGACTAATGAAAAAATATCAACAAATTAATGGTAGACTACCATTAATTTGGTATTTCTCAAATAAAAACATGTTAACTATAGATGAAAAGGAACCCCTTAAAGGAGTTCATCTTCATCTGGTATTTTTATAGTTTTTCCAATTTTAGATACCATTTTTGTCAGTATGTGACATTTTGCCAGCTTTTACTGTATTACTGATACCGAGAAGGCAGTAACAGGGGCTTCCACAGAATTTCCAACACTTATGTAGTTTAGTTTTGTTATCGCATTACTGCCAGCAACATTGCTTGCTGTCAGGGTAACTGCATATTGTCCTGCTTCAGTGTAAGTATGTGTTGGATTCTGCTCTGTTGAATTAGTTCCGTCTCCAAAAGACCATTTCCATGAGGTAGGCGATCCTGTACTGTCGTCGATAAAACTTACACTCAAGGGCATTTTTCCATATGTAGGGGATGCTGAAAATGCAGCAATTGGAGGTTCTAAAGAGTTTACAACATTTATATAACCTGTATATTTTGCTGTATTAGCACCAGCCGAATTAGTTACTTTCACGCTAACCCCATATTGTCCTGCCTTAGTGTAAGTATGTGTTGGGTTCTGCTCTGTTGAATTAGTTCCGTCTCCAAAAGTCCAGTACCAGGATGTTGCATTTACAGATTGATCTGTAAATTGCAAAGAGAGGGGAGCAACACCCCAAATTATAGCATCTGGCGACTCTATTGAAGCAACTATATAGTCTTGTTTTGTTACTGTATCACTGCCAGCCGAATTGCTTACCGTCAAGGTAATCGTATAATTTCCTGCAGCAGAGTAAGTATGCGTTGGATTCTGTTGATCTGAAGTAGCTCCGTCTCCAAAGTTCCAGTTCCACTCTTCTGCGTTTTCAGAAAGATCGGTAAACTGTACATCAAGTGGAGTAGAACCGGAAGTTACACTGCTACTGAAATTTGCTACAGGAGGGCTCGGTGGGACACTGGGACCGTCGATAAAGAAGAGGATAGCCTTTCCCGAATCGATTGCCTGTTCATTGAAAGAATACTGTAAGCCATCATTCCCGTCAGGACTCTCGATTCCAACGGTGGCTGACCCACCATTATCGTATTGAGATGAGGTATTATTTCCAAAACTCACGTCCTTGTACTGGAATTTGATATTGTTGCTTCCTTCGTAAAGTATTGACTCAAAAGTGATCCCTGAATCTGAACTCGGGAAATGCTGGTTATCAACCCACTCAGTGACGAATATCCTGTTCGGAGCTGTTCCCAAAGTTTGGTAATATATTTTACCTCCGTTATAGGTTACAAGGTCATCCCAAAACGGAGAAATAAATCCATGAACGTTTGGAGATTGACCGATAGGATCATTCCCTGCGTAAGCTATTCCCGAAGAGAATAGCAAACCATTATTGGTAATTGCCAATCGACTATAATCAGTTCCATAGTAGCTAAAGAAAAATCCCAGGTCAACATCACCTTGAACGGAGTCATCAGAATTATTTAGAATTTGATTTCCAGTTTCAGAAATTTCAATCCAGTCGTAAGTGGGACCACCTTCAGCGTCACTATCTTTGAATGTATAGTTGTAATTTCCAGGACCTCCTGAATGATCTACAACATTTATTGTAGCTGCCTTTGAATTTGTACGGTTTCCATTGATTGCTGTCAGCCTAACAGTATAGATTCCGGGAATAGTGAACTCATGAACTGGATTTCTTTCTGTAGAGTTATTGCCATCACCAAAGTCCCAGTTTACAGAAGCTGCATTTTCTGACAGATCGGTAAATTGGACTGAGAGAGGAGCATAACCTTCACTGACATTGCTACTGAAATTCGCTACAGGACGACTCGGTGGGACACTGGGGTCGTCGGTAAATTGAGGGAACATGAAGAGGATAGCCTTTCCCGGATCGATTACCTGTTCATTGAAAGAATACTGTAAACCATCATTCCCTTCAGGACTCTCGATTCCAACAGTGGCTGACCCACCATTATCGTATTGCGATGAAGTATTATTTCCAAAACTCACGTCCTTGTACTGGAATTTGATATTGTTGCTTCCTTCGTAAAGTATTGACTCAAAAGTGATCCCTGAATCTGAACTCGGGAAATGCTGGTTATCAACCCACTCAGTGACGAATATCCTGTTCGGAGCTGTTCCCAAAGTTTGGTAATATATTTTACCTCCGTTATAGGTTACAAGGTCATCCCAAAACGGAGAAATAAATCCATGAACGTTTGGAGATTGACCGATAGGATCATTCCCTGCGTAAGCTATTCCCGAAGAGAATAGCAAACCATTATTGGTAATTGCCAATCGACTATAATCAGTTCCATAGTAGCTAAAGAAAAATCCCAGGTCAACATCACCTTGAACGGAGTCATCAGAATTATTTAGAATTTGATTTCCAGTTTCAGAAATTTCAATCCAGTCGTAAGTGGGACCACCTTCAGCGTCACTATCTTTGAATGTATAGTTGTAATTGTCAGGACCTCCTGAATGACCTAGAACATTTATTGTAGCGAACTTTGAATCTATATAGGTTCCATTGGTTGCTGTTAGATTAACGATATATGTTCCTGGAGTTGCGAACTCGTGAATTGGATTTCTATCTGCAGAGTTATTTCCGTCTCCAAAGTCCCAGGCTACTGCTTCTGCATTTTCTGATAGATCGGTAAATTGGACTGAGAGAGGAGCAAAACCGGAAGTTACATTGCTACTGAAATTCGCTAGTACTAATTTGACATTGATTTGAACATCTGCTGATGCTGTATTGTAGTTTACAGTATCAGTAGGAGTGAAATCAACATGCAATGTCTGCGTACCTGGACTTAACACTGTTCCTGCTGCTGGAGTATAAACAAAGGTTCCAGGTATTGAGAAGGCATTTGCATTTAACTGAATTGCGCTCAATGCTGTCCCATAGGCTATGTCCGCAGGTGTATACCAATCAATATAAGGAGTCTGCTTAAGAACACTGATTGTGGCAAATGTTGAATCCGTACCGTCCATGTTGCTTGCTGTCAGATTAACAGTATAGTTTCCTGCTGCCCAGAATATATGCACTGGATTCTGCACGGTCGAATTAGTACCATCGCCAAAGTCCCAGCTCCATACAGTTGCGTTTTCTGATCGATCGGTAAACTGAACGAAGAGAGGAACAGAACCCTCTGTCGGGTAGGCGCTGAAATTAGCTACAGGACCTGTTATCGGATCAGCACTCGCACATGTTGTGATACTCAATAGCATTCCAAGTACAAGCACTACTAAAAATTTTATTGGTGCATGCCTTTCAAGTATTTTATTAGATTTTTTTATTTTCATCTTAAAACCTATTATGAGATTTTTTATTTTTTTGACTATGATGTTTTATACAATAATTAGTAACTGCTTAGCCTGAGAAAATCGAGATCAACCGACGGTTTTTTGTAGGCTGAATAGTTACTTTTAATTTTTACGATTTTTAGGTCGTGTTTTAATGATGTCAAAAAATACAAAATGAAACTGTATTAATAATTTAAATAAGTTTTCTATTACAACTTTCATTTTCCCTATACCATGCTTTTCTTAGTTCGGTTATTCCATGCTTTATAAGAATAGCCAGTATACTGCCGACACCGCCTATGAAACGCAAAAAAATATTTGATCCATTTAGGCACCCATAAAGCCAATCACAGGGGACTCAAAATCACGGTAGTCGATTTTAACTGGACTCTTGCAATTATCTAAGGTGAAAATGCTTTTTGGTTGTCCTCGAAGAGCAGATTTAAGCAGACTTTAGCAAACAAACAGCGGATGTTTTTTATCTAAGTAAGATAACCACCAGAGAAAAAGAAAGGAGATTGATTGAGTACTGAAAGTCTTCGGACTTATAAAAAATGAAACCGTTTTCATATTGAGCTTGTCCCAAAACCAGTTTTATTTTCACATCAATAAGAGTTTCAGAACTGTTTTCCTAATCAGAAGCTTGATTGATTATTTTTCAAATTTGAGATTTAGTGACATTATCCGAAGTTTTGGTATCAGCTCTTTATTATCCTGAGCCTCTGCTTTGGGCTTTCGCAGGTGCTTCAATTTTTCAGGTGGAAAATAGAAATAAAATACAAAAGCAAAAAAATTAATAAAGATATAAGACATTAACAGTGATAAAAACTAACAATAGATTCCAGAGGGAGATTATCAGGGAGCAACTCCAATGAAACGAAAATTCAAATCAGGAAACAACTATCTTGTTTTATATGATTGTGGTACTGCCTTCCTACGTTATGGAGATTCTTCTCCTGTTAAATGCGATTACTATGAAAGTGGGGATTTCATAACAATTCGACTAAAAGGTGATATAATGCAGATGAGGGTAGAAGAAGGAGGTATTAGTTCGATCATAGGTGATAGATGGGAGGAAGTTTATCCTTTTGAATTAGCTTCGTAACAATTTTTCCATCTTTTAGTAAGTTTTTGTAGGTAAGTAATTTTGTACGCCT